>JAPLSD010000782.1 GCA_026398835.1 Pseudomonas sp. | reverse complement strand
CCGCGCTGCAAAGTGCCGAACAAGTCGAATTGATAAGACGTCGTGATCCCGATATCGCCGACGTTGGCCACCGGCACTTTATCGGCCAGCAAAAACGCTTCGCCGGACTCCTGCAAACGCTGCGCACCCATCTTCACCCCACCGCTCCAGCCACCGGCCGACTGAGCTTCGTCGACTTGAGCACGAGCCCGGGACAGGTTGGCCGCCGCCACGCGCAAATCGGTATTGGACGCCATGGCCTGACGCACCAGCTCATCCAGACGCGGGTCCTGATACAACCGCCACCAATCGCTCGGCACCGGCGCCGAGACCACGTTGTTGCTCTGCCCGGCCAGCTCGCCTTGCAGGTCTTCGCGGTGCACGGCGGCGTTGTCCGGCAGATGATAATCCGGTCCAACGACCTGACAGGCTGAAAGCAGCAGGCCAAGCACGGCGGTTGCCAAACGGGCAGCCGTGTTCATTGCGCGGGCTCCTGCTCGGGCTTGTCACCCATGATCGAAACGGTCGCGGTACGCCCGGCGATCATGCGGAAATCTTGCGGCACCTCATCGAAAGCAATGCGTACCGGAATCCGCTGCGCCAGTCGCACCCAGCTGAACGCCGGGTTGACGTTGGGCAACAGGTTCGAACCGCTGCTGCGGTCGCGGTCTTCGATACCGGCGACGATGCTTTCGACATGCCCGCGCAGCCGCGCCTTGTCGCCGATCACCCGGATGTCGACGCTTTGGCCGACATGAATGCCGTCCAGTTTGGTCTCTTCGAAATAACCGTCGATGTGGAAGGAATTGCTGTCCACCACCGATAACACGGGCCGGCCGGCCGTGACGAATTCCTGGGTTCGCGGCGCGCGGTCGTTGACGTAGCCGTCCACCGGGCTGCGGATCACCGAGCGGTCGAGGTTCAGTTGAGCGCTGTCCACCGTCACCTGCGCCTCGGCCAATGCCGATTGGGCGCGGGCGACCCGGGACTGGCTTTCTTCCAGTTGCTCGCGCGGCACCAGATTGCCGAGGCCACCGTTACGTTTGGCCTCGCGCTGGGCCTGAGCCAGGGTTTCCTGACGGTCGGCGACAGCGGCTTTGGCCTGACGCAACGCCAGTTTGAAACGGTCCTGATCGATGCTGAACAGCACCTGACCGCGCGTCACCAGCTGGTTGTCGCGTACTTGTACCTGCTGGATCAGGCCCGAAACGTCCGGGGCGATCTGCACGACATCGGCGCGGATGTGTCCGTCCCGGGTCCATGGCGCAAACATGTAATACATCACCATGCGCCAGACCACGACGCAGGCGAAGGTCACCACCAGCAGGGTCAGAACCACGCGACCGATGGTCAATAAAGGTTTTTTCATGTCATCAGGTATCGACTGAGTGAGTCCACGGCGCCGAGCAGCAAGGCGTAGAGACCCACGTTGAACAATGCCCGGTGCCAGACCAGACGATAAAAGTGCAAGCGCGTCAGCACCCCGTGCACCACCAGGTACAACCCATACGTAATGCCCATCAGCACCAGCAGCGTGGGCAGGAACACCCCGCTGATATCCAGATCACCGATCATAGAGGCGCTCCATCGATGCCATGGGGAAGCGGTTCTTCGAGGTCGCCGGCGCCGAGAAATTCGACGCCCGGCAACAACGCCAGACGCAAACCACTCAGCGCGTGCAACAGATGCAGACGGGTTTCGCCATCGCCTTGAACGCCTTGGCTGTTCAGCGCGCGGCGTGTTCGATCAAGCGTCATCAACAGCGGGCTCGGCGCGGGTAAACGCTCGTCAGCCTTCAGGCATGCCTTGAAGTACTCACCAACCTCGGCCACCACTTGGCGCACCAGGGCCTGCGGCAGGCCCGACACCCTCGGCAAGTAAGCCAGCAAGTCCAGCAAATTCAGCGCCACCCGCACTTCACGCAGGGCGATGCCAGTGTCCTGACCGGTCATCGCCAGT
>JAPLSD010000270.1 GCA_026398835.1 Pseudomonas sp. | reverse complement strand
CGCTTCGAACTGCGCCAGGCCGTAATAGATCAGAAACAATTGCACCAGCATCGGCGTGCCGCGAATCACGTAGGTGTAAAGCCAGGCCGGGAAGTTGATCAGCGGTGATCGGGATACCCGCATCAGCGCCAATGGAATCGCCAGGACCAGGCCAAAGGCCAGGGAAATCAGCAGCACCTTCAGGGTCACCAAGGCGCCATTGAAATACAGCGGCAGGTTTTCCCAGATCAGGTTGTAGTCGAGAATCATGGGTGTGCTCCCTATCACAGTTCGGCGGCTTTGATGCCGACCGAGTAGTGTTTTTCCAGATAACGCAGCACCAGCAACGACAGGCTGGTCAGCATCAGATAAAGCGCCGCCACCGCGAGGAAAAACGTAAACGGCTCATGGGTTGCATCCGCTGCGTTCTTGGCCTTGAACATCATGTCCTGCAAGCCGATCACCGAGATCAGCGCGGTGGATTTGGTCAGCACCAACCAGTTGTTGGTGAATCCGGGAATGGCGAAACGAATCATCTGCGGCACCAGAATCCGCCAGAACACCTGCGCGCCACTCATGCCGTAGGCCGCGCCGGCTTCACCCTGACCTTTAGGGATCGCCATAAAGGCGCCGCGAAAGGTTTCCGAGAGGTAGGCGCCAAAGATGAAGCCCATGGTGCAGACGCCGGCGATAAAGGGATTGATGTCGATATAGCGGGTGTAACCGAGTGCAAGGGCAATGCGGTTCACCAGGTCCTGGCCGCCGTAGAAGATCAGCAGGATCAACACCAGGTCAGGGATACCGCGAATCAGGGTTGTATAACCTTCGCCCAGCATCGCCAGCCATTTGATCGGCGATAACCGAAAGGCTGCGCCGATCAGACCCAGGGCAATGGCCATGGTCATGGAGGTCAGGGCCAGGTTAATGGTCAGCCAGGCGCCATCGAGAATGCTCGATCCGTAGCCGTGGAGCATGATGAAGTTCCTCAAACGAGCGCCGGGAGGCGCGCGAGACAAGCCAAAAGCGGCGCCTGCAACGGGCCGGCGCCGGGGTCATGGGTAAACGCTATTCGCCGTAGATATCGAACGCGAAGTACTTGGCCATCACTTGTTGGTACTTGCCGTTGGCGCGGATCGCGTCAATCGCTGCACTCAGGCGTGCAACGTTCGCACTGTCGCCTTTACGCACGGCGATCCCGGCGCCTCTGCCGAAGTATTTCGGATCGTTGATGTCCGGCCCCACCAGTGCGAAACCTTTACCCGCCGGCGTTTTGATAAAGCTCTCATCGGTGTTGACGATGTCTGCGAGCGTGGCGTCCAGACGACCCGACGCCAGATCCAGGAAGGCTTCATTTTGTGATGAGTAGCGCACCACTTCGACCCCGGCTTTCTCAAGCTGCTCGCTGGCGAAACGGTCGTAGGTCGAGGAGCGTTGCACGCCGAGTTTCTTGCCTTTGAGATCAACCAACGGGTCGTTGATCACGTTGCCGGCCTTCATCGCGAACTTGCCCGGTGTGTGGTAGTACTTTTTGCTGAAGTCGACGGACTTCATACGGTCGTCGGTGATCGACATCGACGACAGCACGGCATCGATCTTGCGCACTTTCAGCGACGGGATCATGCCGTCGAATTCCTGGATGACCCATTGGCATTTGACCTTCATCTCCTCGCACAGGGCGTTGCCGATGTCGTAATCGAAACCACTGACGTTGCCCTCCGGAGTCTTGAAGGAGAAGGGCGGGTAGGCGGCTTCGATACCGATACGCAGGCTGTCTTCGTCGGCGTGTGCCAGGAAGCTTGCAGCGCACAGTGCCAGAGCACCTAGAAGTTCTGTCTTGTTCATATTGTTGACTCCTTGGAGGGGCGTTGGGGTGGTGCCGGTCATGCCGTCCGATCTGGCGCGGTGGATCAGTCCTGATGATTTTGTGAGGCTATAAATGACACGTTTTATTTCATAAATCAAATTTATGAAAATATAAATATCAAAACGAGGCGCGCGGGATCTAATCGTCATTGCTGGACGTGCGTGTAAATCCGGGCTTGGGGGAATGCCTGTTGGGCACTGGGTGGCCCCCAAAAGATCGCAGCCTGCGGCTGCGATCTTTTGGGGGCGCTTGCGATCAGTGATCGATCACATAGGCACAGCGATGAGCAATATCGCAGTCCCGTGCGCGGCGGTGGCGGCGATTACGCCGTAGCGCATGCGCACGAAAGCACAGACCAGGCCCTCAATCAGCGTGAACAGCAGAATCGGCCAGCCAATCCGCGTGACGCTCAGCGCCAGGAACGAATGG
>JAPLSD010000164.1 GCA_026398835.1 Pseudomonas sp. | reverse complement strand
CAACCACCCAACACCAGCCAAAACGTACCTAACAACTCAGTAACTGAACGTTTGAACAGAGACATGAGACGCATCCTTGTAGTAGGTCGACGATCGAGTCGATATAGCCGTTATGCATCCTGCAGGGTGACTACAGACCCTCTCCAGAGCCTTGGCTGAGTACAGCAGGGATTTGCCGGAACGCCAGTTGGCAAAAAACCGCCAGAGCCCATGGTTAAAGGGCTCTGGCGGTTTTTTTGTGTGTGGTGATTGTCGGTAGATCAATCAATCCCAACAAACCCACCCGTCTGGTGCTGCCACAATCGCGCATACAAACCGCCGTGGGCGAGCAGTTCGGCGTGGCTGCCGGTTTCGGCGATCCGGCCTTTTTCCAGTACCACCAGGCGGTCCATTCGGGCAATGGTCGAGAGGCGGTGAGCGATGGCGATCACGGTCTTTCCTTGCATCAGGGTTTCCAGGCTTTCCTGAATCGCCGCTTCGACTTCCGAGTCCAGCGCCGAGGTGGCTTCGTCCATGATCAGGATTGGCGCGTCCTTGAGCAGCACTCGGGCAATGGCGATCCGTTGGCGCTGGCCGCCGGAAAGTTTCACCCCACGCTCACCAACATGAGCATCGAAACCGGTACGGCCCTGGGCATCGGAAAGATGCGGGATAAATTCGTCGGCCCGAGCCTTGTGCACCGCTTCCCAGAGCTCTTCGTCGGTGGCGTCGGGTTTACCATAGAGCAAATTGTCGCGGATCGAACGGTGCAGCAGCGAGGTGTCCTGGGTGATCATGCCGATCCGCTCGCGCAGGCTTTCCTGGGCCACTTCGGCGATGTCCTGGCCATCGATCAGGATCCGCCCGCCTTGCAGGTCGTACAGGCGCAGCAGCAGGTTGACCAAAGTCGATTTACCCGCGCCGGATGGGCCGATCAAGCCGATTTTCTCGCCGGGTTTGATCGTCAGGTTGAGGTCACTGATGATTCCGCTTTTCTTGCCATAGTGAAAATCGACGTGCTCGAAACGCACTTCACCCCGTGCCACTTCCAGGCGCGGGGCTTTTTCGCGGTCAGTCACGCTGACCGGCTGGGCGATGGTTTGCAGACCGTCCTGGACCATGCCGATGTTTTCGAAGATGCCGTTGACCACCCACATGATCCAGCCGGACATGTTGACGATGCGGATCACCAGGCCGGTGGCCAGGGCGATGGCACCGACCGAGATCAGAGACTGGGTCCATAGCCACAAAGCCAGGCCCGTGGTGGCGACGATCAACAGGCCGTTCATGCTGGTGATGACCACGTCCATACTGGTGACGACACGGCCGGCCAGTTGGGATTTTTCCGTTTGCTCCGCGATGGCTTCGCGGGCGTACTGCTGTTCGAAGTGGGTGTGGGCGAACAGTTTGAGCGTGGTGATGTTGGTGTAGCCGTCGACGATCCGCCCCATCAGTTTCGAGCGGGCGTCGGAGGAGACCACCGAGCGCTGTTTGACCCGCGGCACGAAGTAGCACAGCGCACCGATGTAGCAGGCGATCCAGGTCAGCAACGGGATCATCAGGCGCCAGTCAGCCTCGGCGAACAGCACCAGCGAACTGATGGCGTAGATCAGCACATGCCACAGCGCGTCCACCGCTTGCACGGCGGAGTCGCGCAAGGAGTTGCCGGTCTGCATGATGCGCTGGGCGATGCGCCCGGCGAAGTCGTTCTGAAAGAAGTTGAGGCTTTGTTTGAGCACGTAGCTGTGATTCTGCCAGCGAATCATGCTGGTCATGCCGGGGCTGAGGGTCTGGTGCACCAGCAGGTCGTGCAGGCCGACGAAGATCGGGCGCAGGACGAGGGCGACCACCGCCATCCAGATCAGCTCGGTGCTGTGAATCTTGAAAAAGTCGACATTCGGCGTGCCTTGGGCCAGATCGATGATCCGGCTCAGGTAACTGAACAGCGCGACTTCGATCAGCGCGCCGATCAGGCCGACGATGAGCAGGGCGGCAAAACTCGGCCAGACCTGACGCAGGTAATAAACGTAAAAGGGTAGAACCGTGTTCGGCGGAGCAGCCGTCGGAGCGTCGCGAAAAATATCGATCAGTTGTTCAAAGCGACGATAAAGCATGAGGTCTCACGCCCGCGTACGGGCTCTCCTGTTCTGATGTGAGCGGGGTGGGAAAGCCACCGCCGCTCAGGACTCCCTTTACGTATCAGTCTATGCGCTTGGCCGACTTTATCAGCACGGCGTCGATTGGCACATTCTGCATGCCATTTTTGGTGGCGGTTTGCGAGTTGACGATGACGTCGACCACGTCCATGCCCTTCACCACTTTGGCGAACACGGCGTAACCGGCATCGCGGCCCGGGTCGAGGAAGTCGTTGTCCTTGACGTTGATGAAGAACTGGCTGGTGGCGGAGTCTGGATCGGATGTGCGAGCCATCGACAGGGTGCCGCGCACGTTATGCAGACCGTTGCTGGCTTCGTTCTTGATCGGCGCCTTGGTGTCTTTTTGCTGCATCTGTGGGGTGAAGCCGCCGCCCTGAACCATGAAGCCAGGAATCACACGGTGGAAAATGGTGTTGGTGTAAAAGCCGCTGTCGACGTAAGCGAGAAAGTTGGCAGTGGAGACCGGTGCCTTGACCGGGTCCAGTTCGATTTCGATCTGGCCATTGGTGGTGTCCAGCAAAACGTGCGGCGCCTTGGCGGGTGTAGCGGCCATCAGGTTAGCGGCGAACAAAACGGAGCCGGCGACGAGGGCAATT
>JAPLSD010000583.1 GCA_026398835.1 Pseudomonas sp. | reverse complement strand
GCCGGGGCGGGCTATCAATACCAATACACGCCACGGCCTCAATCGGCGCTGCCGGCCGCCGAAGCCCAGAGTGCCTATCGCGAGTTTTATGCGCCTTTGCCAGTAAACGGGGTAGTGACATTGCCCGACGGCCAGGGTGATATTCCGCCCTTGGGTTATGCGCTGGCGCAGCTCAAAGGCATCTATATTCTCTCGGAAAACGCCCAAGGCCTGGTGCTGGTGGATATGCACGCAGCCCATGAGCGGATCATGTATGAGCGGCTGAAAGTCGCCATGGCCAGCGAAGGCCTGAGCGGCCAGCCATTGTTGGTGCCTGAGTCGATTGCGGTCAGTCAGCGTGAAGCGGACTGCGCTGAGGAGCACGTCAGCTGGTTCCAGCGTCTGGGCTTCGAGTTGCAACGGCTGGGCCCTGAAACCCTGGCCATCCGGCAAATCCCGGCGCTGCTCAAGCAGGCCGAGGCCAACCGTCTGGTTCATGATGTCCTGGCGGACCTGATGGAATACGGCACCAGCGACCGAATCCAGGCGCATCTCAACGAGTTGCTCGGGACCATGGCCTGCCACGGTGCGATTCGCGCCAATCGGCGCCTGGCGTTGCCGGAAATGAACGGTTTGCTGCGCGATATGGAAAACACCGAACGTAGCGGTCAGTGCAACCATGGCCGACCGACCTGGACCCAGCTTGGCCTGGACGATCTGGACAAACTGTTCTTGCGCGGTCGTTGATGAGCCAGCTCCCTCCAGCCATATTCCTGATGGGCCCGACGGCTGCGGGCAAGACCGATCTGGCCATCGAGCTGACTAAAGTGCTGCCCTGCGAGCTGATCAGCGTCGATTCGGCGCTGGTCTACCGCGGCATGGACATCGGCACCGCCAAGCCTTCAAAAGAGCTATTGGCGCAATTTCCCCATCGTTTGATCGACATTCTCGATCCGGCGCAGAGCTATTCCGCGGCTGAATTTCGAACTGACGCCCTGGCGGCCATGGCCGATATCACCGCGCGCGGCAAAATTCCGCTGCTGGTGGGCGGGACAATGCTCTATTACAAGGCTTTGCTCGAAGGTCTGGCGGATATGCCGGCGGCCGATCCGCAGGTGCGCGCAGAAATTGAAGAAGAGGCTGCACGCCTTGGCTGGCAAGCCCTGCACGACCAGCTGGCGGTGATCGATCCGGAATCTGCGGCGAGAATCCATCCCAATGATCCGCAACGACTGAGCCGGGCGCTGGAAGTTTATCGAGTCAGTGGTCTGAGCATGACGGCTCATCGACAGCGACAATCTGCGCAAAGTACTGAAGCAGCCGCTTCGGGACACGGACAATTGCCCTATACTGTCGCGAACTTGGCCATCGCTCCGGCGAACCGTCAGGTACTGCACGAGCGAATTGCACAAAGATTCACACAAATGTTGGAACAGGGGTTCATTGACGAGGTCGTAGCTCTGCGTTCAAGAAGTGACCTGCATACCGGGTTGCCGTCTATACGTGCTGTAGGCTATCGACAAGTCTGGGATCACCTGGATGGCAAGCTGACGTCAGCCGAGATGCAGGAGCGCGGCATCATTGCCACGCGCCAATTGGCGAAGCGCCAGTTCACCTGGCTACGCAGCTGGGCTGACCTGCATTGGCTGGACAGCCTGGATTGCGACAATCTGCCACGCGCCTTGAAATACTTGGGAACGGTCTCCATATTGAGCTGAGTCCTTGCAATTGCCGTCTATCCTTTGGGGGAGTGGCGGCCACAAGCCATCTGTTTTCTAATTTTTTTATTATTGATCCTTAAAGGAGTGCGGCACATGTCAAAAGGGCATTCGCTACAAGACCCTTACTTGAATACTTTACGTAAAGAGAAAGTTGGGGTTTCCATCTATCTGGTCAACGGGATCAAACTGCAAGGTCAGATCGAGTCCTTCGACCAGTTCGTGATTTTGCTGAAAAACACCGTCAGCCAGATGGTTTACAAACACGCTATCTCGACAGTGGTACCGGTTCGTCCAATTCGCTTGCCTAGCGCAACCGAAACCGAACAAGGCGACGCTGAGCCAGGTAACGCCTGATAGGAGTCTCCTTTGTTCTTTGAGCGCCACGGTGGTGGTGAGCGGGCAATTCTCGTTCACTTGGATGGTCAGGACCCTGAGGCGCGCGAAGATCCCCAGGAGTTTCAGGAGTTGGCAATATCGGCTGGCGCCGAGACCGTCGCGTTTTTTAACGTGCCGCGTCAGCGTCCAACCGCCAAATACCTGATTGGCAGCGGCAAGGTCGAAGAGTTGCGCGACCTGGTCAAAGCCGAACAGGTAGATCTGGTGATTTTCAATCACGTCCTCACGCCCAGTCAGGAACGTAACCTCGAACGTGTTTTCGAGTGTCGCGTGATTGACCGTACGGGTCTGATTCTCGATATCTTCGCCCAGCGCGCACGCACCCATGAAGGCAAGCTCCAGGTCGAACTGGCCCAGCTTGATTACATGAGTACGCGGCTGGTTCGCGGCTGGACTCACCTTGAGCGGCAGAAAGGCGGTATCGGTCTGCGCGGCCCGGGGGAAACCCAGCTCGAAACCGACCGGCGTCTGCTGCGGGTTCGTCTGCGGCAGATCAAGGGGCGTCTGGAAAAGGTCCGCAGCCAGCGTGAGCAATCGCGCCGCGGCCGCAAGCGTGCTGACATTCCGACGGTTTCACTGGTGGGTTATACCAACGCCGGAAAATCGACGCTATTCAACTCGGTGACCGACTCCGACGTCTTCGCGGCCAACCAACTGTTCGCCACTCTCGACCCAACCCTGCGCCGTCTCGAACTCGAAGACCTCGGTCCCATCGTGCTGGCCGATACGGTGGGTTTTATCCGCCATTTGCCGCACAAACTGGTCGAGGCTTTTCGGGCTACGCTCGAGGAGTCGAGCAACTCCGACCTGTTGCTGCACGTGATCGACGCCCATGAACCCGAGCGTATGGCCCAGATTGAACAGGTCATGGTGGTGCTCGGTGAGATTGGTGCTCAAGACTTGCCGATCCTGGAGGTCTATAACAAACTCGATTTGCTCGAAGGCGTGGAGCCGCAGATCCAGCGCGATGCCGATGGTAAACCGCAGCGGGTCTGGTTGTCGGCGCGGGACGGCCAGGGCCTGGATCTGCTAAAACAGGCTGTCGCAGAATTGCTCGGCAACGATTTGTTCGTCGGCACCTTGCGCTTGCCGCAGCGTTTTGCTCGACTGCGTGCTCAGTTCTTCGCTTTGGGCGCAGTACAGAAAGAAGAACACGACGAAGAAGGCATCAGTTTGCTAGCTGTTCGCTTGCCACGGGTCGAGTTGAATCGACTGGTGAGTCGCGAAGGAATGCAACCGCTGGAATTCATCGAGCAACACACTTTGCAATAAAAGCCTGAAAAAGCGGTTGTGCCGCTGTGACGGGCATTCTGTAGCATTGGTCGGCGCGCCGTGGGCGCGTCTTTGCTTTATCAGATGGAGAGCGCTATGGCTTGGAATGAGCCGGGTGGCAACTCGAATAATCAGGATCCTTGGGGTGGTAAGCGCCGCAATAATGGCGACCGCAAGGGGCCGCCAGATCTCGACGAGGCCTTCCGAAAGCTACAGGAAAGCCTGAATGGGTTGTTCGGTGGTAGTAAGAAACGGGGTGATGACGGCGGTGGTTCAGGCAAGGGCGGTGGTTACGGCTTGCTGGGCATCGGGTTTGTCATATTGGCAGCCGTTTGGCTGTACAGCGCGGTTTACGTGGTAGACGAGCAGGAGCAGGCCGTGGTGCTGCGCTTCGGCAAATACTATGAAACCGTCGGCCCGGGCCTGAATATCTATTTCCCGCCGATCGATCGCAAGTACATGGAAAACGTCACGCGTGAGCGTGCCTATACCAAGCAGGGTCAAATGCTGACTGAAGACGAAAACATCGTCGAAGTGCCGCTGACCGTGCAGTACAAGATCACCAATCTGCAGGACTTCGTGCTGAACGTCGATCAGCCGGAAATCAGCCTGCAACATGCGACCGAGAGCGCCCTGCGCCATGTGGTGGGTTCCACTGCGATGGACCAGGTGCTGACCGAAGGTCGTGAATTGATGGCCAGCGAAATCAAGGAGCGTCTGCAACGCTTCCTCGATACCTATCGCACCGGTATCACCGTCACTCAGGTCAACGTTCAGAGCGCTGCTGCACCGCGTGAAGTCCAGGAAGCCTTCGATGACGTGATCCGCGCTCGTGAAGATGAGCAGCGCTCGCGTAACCAGGCTGAAACCTACGCCAACGGCGTCGTGCCGGAAGCTCGTGGTCAGGCCCAGCGCATCCTTGAGGATGCCAACGGTTATCGTGACGAGACCGTCTCGCGCGCCAAGGGTGAGGCCGATCGCTTCACCAAACTGGTGGCCGAGTACCGTAAGGCCCCTGAAGTGACCCGTCAGCGTCTGTACCTGGACACCATGCAGGAAGTCTTCAGCAACACCAGCAAGGTGCTTGTGACCGGTAACAAGAATGGGCAGAGCAATCTGCTTTACCTGCCGCTGGACAAGATGGTCGACGGTGGCCGTAGCGGCACTGCACCGGTAACGGGCGCGGCAGCGGTTGGCAACAACGATGTGAGCACGCGCGCAGCGGATTCGCAGCAACAGCAAACGCGTTCCAGGGAGAGTCGCTGATGAGCAATAAATCGCTGATCGCCCTTATTGTCGGCGTCGTCGTGGCGATCGCTGCCTGGAACTGCTTCTACATCGTGGCTCAGACAGAGCGTGCGGTGTTGCTGCAGTTCGGTCGCGTGGTTCAGGCTGATGTTCAGCCGGGCCTGCATGTGAAAGTGCCTTACGTTAACCAGGTGCGTAAGTTCGACGCGCGCTTGATGACGCTTGATGCACCGACGCAGCGCTTCCTGACACTGGAAAAGAAAGCCGTCATGGTCGATGCCTACGCCAAGTGGCGCGTGAAAGATGCCGAGCGCTTCTATACCGCGACATCCGGCCTCAAGCAGATTGCTGACGAGCGCCTCTCGCGCCGTCTGGAATCAGGTCTGCGTGACCAGTTCGGTAAGCGCACGCTGCATGAAGTGGTTTCCGGTGAGCGTGATGCGCTGATGGCGGACATCACTGCTTCGCTCAATAAAATGGCGGAAAAAGAGCTGGGCATCGAAGTCATCGATGTTCGGGTCAAGGCCATCGATTTGCCGAAGGAAGTGAACCGCAGCGTGTTCGAGCGTATGAGCACCGAGCGTGAGCGTGAGGCTCGTGAGCATCGCGCCAAAGGTAACGAGCTGGCAGAAGGCATTCGTGCCGATGCCGATCGTCAGCGTCGCGTGCTGTTGGCTGAGGCTTATCGCGAGTCGGAAGAGGCGCGCGGTGATGGCGATGCCCAAGCCGCTTCGATTTACGCCAAGGCCTACGGTCAGGATCAGGAGTTCTACGCGTTCTACCGTAGCCTGCGCGCCTACCGTGAAAGTTTCGCGAACAAAACCGACGTCATGGTTCTGGACCCAAGCAGCGACTTCTTCCGTTATCTGGAAAAAGCCAAGCCTTGATGGGGCACCCCGCCGGGCGGCTAAAGCGCTTGGCGGGGTGATCCTTTGGGAAAACGAGTGTATGATGCGGCAGCCGGGAAATTCCCGGCTTTTTTGCGTCTGCACGTTTGATTGGCTGAAGTTCGCTTGAGAACCCGGCAAGATTTTTCGAGGAAAGTGCTCTGCACAGCCTTTCAGGCTGCCTGTTCGGCTGAGTTTGCGCCGGATGCGAGTACTTTCTGCTTCACTCAAGGCTTGCCCAAGGGCTTGCCGCCCGGATCATAGGGGAATGGCGTAATGGCAACGGTAGACCGCTGGCTGCTGCCAGATGGCATCGAAGAAGTACTTCCGCCGGAAGCGGCGCGCATCGAAGTGGCGCGCCGTCAGGTGTTGGATCTGTTCCAGAGCTGGGGCTATGAGTTCGTCGTCACCCCGCATATCGAATACCTGGAATCGCTGCTGACTGGCGCAGGTCAGGATCTCGATTTGCGGACCTTCAAGGTGATTGACCCGCAGTCGGGTCGCCAGATGGGCTTCCGTGCCGACATCACGCCGCAAGTGGCGCGTATCGATGCGCACACCCTGCGTCGCGAAGGCCCGAGTCGCCTATGCTATGCCGGTAGTGTTCTGCATGCGCAGCCGCGGGCCTTGTCGTCCTCGCGCAGCCCGATTCAACTGGGCGCCGAGTTGTACGGCGACGCCAGCCCGAGCAGCGATGTTGAAGTCATCAGTCTGATGCTGGCGATGCTGCAACTGGCTGATGTGCCGGATGTGCACATGGACCTCGGTCATGTCGGCATCTATCGCGGTCTGGCCCGTGCCGCCGGTTTGTCCGGTGAAGTGGAACAACAGTTGTTCGACGCCCTGCAACGCAAGGCGATCGATGAGGTCATTACCTTGACCGAAGGCCTGCCTGCCGATTTGTCGGGCATGCTGCGGGCATTGGTCGACCTGTGCGGTGGGCGTGAAGTATTGGCTGCGGCGCGCGAGCGTCTGGCCAGTGCGCCGGCGCCAGTTCTGGCTGCGCTGGATGATTTGCTGGCGATTGCCGAGCGATTGTCTGCACGTTTCCCTGAGTTGCCGCTTTACTTCGATCTGGGCGAGTTGCGCGGTTATCACTACCACACCGGTGTGGTGTTCGCGGTATTCGTACCGGGTGTAGGCCAGTCCATTGCTCAGGGTGGTCGTTATGACGACATCGGTGCCGACTTCGGTCGTGCCCGACCGGCGACTGGCTTCTCTACTGATTTGAAAACCCTGGTGACCCTGGGGCGTGCTGAAATCGAGTTACCGTCTGGCGGTATCTGGATGCCTGACAGTACGGACGCGGCACTCTGGCAGCAGGTTTGCCAGTTGCGCAGTGAGGGTCAGCGTGTCGTTCAGGCGCTGCCTGGGCAACCTTTGGCCGCCGCCCGTGAAGCGGACTGCGACCGGCAATTGATTCTGCAGAACGGGCTTTGGCAAGTATTGCCGCTGGCTTCTTGAGTTTTCCTGCCGGCGGCTGCCGGCACCAAGTTTGCGCGAATGAGGACAAGTGTTATGGGTAAGAATGTCGTAGTCCTGGGCACCCAATGGGGTGATGAGGGCAAAGGCAAGATCGTTGATCTGCTGACCGAACATGCCGCCGCCGTAGTGCGCTATCAGGGTGGCCACAACGCCGGTCACACTCTGGTGATCGACGGCGAGAAAACCGTCTTGCACCTGATTCCGTCGGGCGTACTGCGCGAAGGCGTGCAGTGCCTGATCGGTAATGGTGTAGTGGTTGCGCCTGACGCCTTGCTGCGTGAAATCATCAAGCTGGAAGAGAAAGGCGTACCGGTGCGCGAGCGCCTGCGTATCAGCCCGTCCTGCCCGCTGATCCTGTCCTACCACGTGGCGCTGGACCAGGCCCGTGAAAAAGCCCGTGGCGAGCTCAAGATCGGTACGACCGGTCGCGGCATTGGCCCGGCTTACGAAGACAAGGTTGCACGTCGCGGCCTGCGTATCGGTGACCTGTTCCATCGCGAGCGTTTCGCCGCGAAGCTGGGCGAGCTGCTGGATTACCACAACTTCGTACTGGTCAATTACTACAAAGAGCCGGCTATCGACTTCCAGAAGACACTCGACGAGTGCATGGAATACGCCGAGCTGCTCAAGCCGATGATGCTGGACGTGACTGCCGAGCTGCACGAACTGCGTCGCGCCGGCAAGGACATCATGTTCGAAGGCGCCCAAGGTTCCCTGTTGGACATCGACCACGGTACCTACCCGTACGTCACCAGCTCCAATACCACGGCTGGCGGCATCGCTACCGGTTCGGGTTTTGGTCCGATGTACCTGGATTACATCCTCGGCATCACCAAGGCGTACACCACTCGCGTTGGCTCGGGTCCATTCCCGACTGAGCTGTTCGACGACGTTGGCGCGTTCCTGGCCAAGCGTGGCCACGAGTTTGGTGCTACCACCGGTCGTGCCCGTCGTTGCGGCTGGTTCGATGCCGTGATCCTGCGTCGCGCTATCGACGTCAACAGCATCTCCGGCCTGTGCCTGACCAAGCTCGACGTGCTCGACGGTCTTGAGACCATCAATATCTGCGTGGGCTACAAGAACCAGAACGGTGCAGTCATCGACGCACCGACCGACGCTGACAGCTACATCGGCCTGGAGCCGGTATACGAGCAAATGCCGGGCTGGACTGAATCGACCCTGGGTGCCAAGACCCTGGAAGAGCTGCCTCAGGCTGCTCGCAACTACATCAAACGCGTCGAAGAGTTGGTCGGCGCGCCGATTGACATTATTTCGACGGGCCCGGACCGCAACGAGACCATCGTTCTGCGTCACCCGTTCGCTTAATAAGTCGTTGATGTAAAAGACAAAGGGCCCTGTATGGGGTCCTTTGTCGTTTCTGTCTGTTGGGCGGCACGACCCTTGCTGTGATTATCCTTTCCAGGGTGCCATCAATTTAATGGCGCCAAAGCAGAGGGATTTCCTGTGTCGGCCGTTCTCTCACTGTTACAAAGCCGTTTGCTGCGGCCTGTATTCGTTACGCTTGGTATCGCCCTTTTGGTGCAAGTGCTGGTGGCTGTTGCTTTGACTCGAAGCACGGTGACGGCATTGGAAGCCGATCTCGGTAATCGCCTGGGCGTCGATAGTCAGAAACTCTCTGGCGAACTCGAGCAGGCAGGGCGCGAAGTCACGTCGAGCCTCGACAGCCTGTCCACCAATACGCGTCAGCGCCTCACGGCGGGTCTGTCTTCGCGGCTGAAGGAGGAGCAGGTGCAACTGCGTGCGACGTTGGAGAAGGATTTGAAGGACTCGGCCAATGACATGGCCCAGCTTCTTGCTTCTGTGGCTCCGCGCGCGATGTGGGACAGCGACGTCCCGACCCTTTCCGAGTTTGCTCGACGTGCCCAGCGCAATCCCAACGTGCTGTTCGTGGTGTATGACGACGCTACCGGCCAGCACCTGACTCGCTATATGAATCGGGAAAACCCGATCAACAAGGCCCTTTTGGAAAAAGGCCAGGGCGAGCGTGCAATGGATAAAGTGCTGAATGCGGCGAAAAATGATCCTTCGGTTTACTACCTCGAAGCCTCGATCAGTCCCAATGGCGTGGAAATCGGCAAAGTCTTGATGGGCGTCTCCACGGCTTCAGTTGATACTGATCTGGCGGCTCTGGATAAGCGCTTCTCTGCTTTGATCGCCAGCAGTGACCAACTGGTTGGCGATAGTCTCAAGGGGGCGGCGGCTGATAGCGCCACGGCGATGCGAGCGCGATTGCAGTCGGCGCAAACCACTGCGTCGCAGATGAAGGACAACACCACCAGTACCGTTCAGGAAGCGGCAGCAACCTTGCGCTGGCGGATCGGTATGGGTCTGGCGCTGGTTGGGCTCGGTGTCTTGCTGTTGCTGGCGGTGGTGCTGGGGCGTCGGGTGGTCAACCGGTTACATCTGTTGATTGCCGCTCTCAATGACCTGGCGGCTGGTGAGGGCGATTTGACCAAGCGCGTCCAGCTCAACAGCAAGGACGAGATCGGCGAAATGGCCGCGGCGGTCAATCGCTTTGTAGATAAGTTGCAGCCGATTGTGCGCGAAGCGGGCGATGTGGCGCAGCGCACGGGCGTAGAGATCGGCGCCATGACGCTGCGCAATGCCGGTGCTGATGCGGCGGCAGCGTCGCAGCGAGACGAGGTAGCAGAGAGCTTGCGTGCGTTGTCGAAAATGGCCGATGAAGCGCAGGCCGAAAGTCATGCCATGCAGGCGGCTTTGAAACAGGTGGTGGATATCCGTCAGGCAACCGACGAGAACACTCGCACGTCCGCTCAGGTCGGCAGTCTGATCGAGGCGTTGGCCGGGCAGGTGGAGACCGGATCTAAAGTGATCGAGCGCCTGGCGCAGCAAAGTGAGCAGATCGAGGTGGTGCTGACGGTGATTCATGGAATTGCCGAGCAGACCAACCTGCTGGCGCTGAACGCGGCCATCGAAGCGGCGCGTGCCGGTGAAACCGGGCGCGGGTTTGCGGTGGTGGCCGATGAAGTGCGGGCATTGGCGAGCAAGACCCAGAGCTCCACCGGCGACATTCAGGCGCATATCGGCGCCTTGCAGCAAGGTGCACGCGAAGCGGTGGCGGCGATTGGTCAGGCGGGTCGCCAGGCCAGTGAAGGTTTGCTGGTGTTGCGTGACAGCGCGCGATTGCAGCAGTCGGTGCAGTCATCGGTTGAGCAAGTGCACGCAGCGATCGGTCTGGCTACCCAGGCTGCAGCCCATCAGGCGCAAGGTGCGCACGCGGTGCGTGGAAGGGTTGAAACCATTCATGCCCAGGCAGAGCGCGCGGCTCAGGCGGTGGTGGAGACAACTGCCAGCGGCAAAGTGCTGGATGGTCTGGCGGCGCAGTTGAAAGCGAGCCTGGGGCAGTTCAGGGCGTAGAAGTTGCCTGTTCCATCGCCATCGCGGGCAAGTCGGATCGCCGCACCGCTCGCTCAGGTACTCCAGTGCCCTTGTAGGAGCAGCCGGTCGACGCTCGATTGCTCGCGATAGCGATTTCAGCGGCTCAGATACATCCGCGTCGTGAGCAAGTACACCGGTAACCCCGACACCAGAATCAGCAGCGCCGCGTAAGGCGCTGCTGCCGCAAACTCTACGTTCGCCGTATGCGCCCAGACTTCCGTCGCCAGCGTGTTCAGTCCTGTCGGGCTGAGCAGCAACGTCGCT
>JAPLSD010000401.1 GCA_026398835.1 Pseudomonas sp. | reverse complement strand
GGCAGGTCGCCACTCCAGCCCCAGCCATGGAACAGTGACAGCTCCAGACCTGGCTCTGCCGCCAGGGCTGTCACCAGCTCGGCCAGGTAGTGGCCGATGCCGGTGCGCGGTGCCTGGAGAATCCGTGCGTTAAGGGCAATCTGCATGCTGCCTCTCTACCCGCGCCGGTGCTTTCTTCAGGTTGCGTTGGATGCGTTCGACAAACTGGGCACTGGCTTCGCGCCAACCCAGCCAGCGCCACTCGCTGACCGTGCGGGCTGCTGGGAACTCGCCGGTGCTTTCCATGCGTACAACCAGATCGGCAAGGCTCTGTGGGTCGGCCAGATCGAAATAGGCCATGAATTCACCGCCAATTTCACGAAAGACCGGAATGTCGCTGCCCATCGCCGGCAAGCCACGCTGCATGGCTTCGACCAGTGGCAAGCCAAAACCTTCGACATACGAAGGGAAGACCAGCGCCGTTGAGTTTGAATACGCATGCTCGAGACTTTTATCGGTGAGCGTGTTGAACATGAACAAGCGCTTGTTCAGTTCGGGATGCTTGCCAATGCGCTCGATCAAGGCGTCGCACTTCCAGCCAATACGACCGGCAATGCACAGACTGGCCTTTGAGCCCGCAGCCCAGGCGCGCTCGAAGGCATCGAGCAGGTAGCCATGGTTCTTGCGCGGCTCAATGGTACTGACCATGAGGAAGACAGGATCTTGCCCTGCGAACAGCCGCACAAGGCCCGGATCCACCGACGACGTTTCATGGCTCAGGTCCAGTTCCGAGCCAAGGTGGAAATAATCGAACCAGCGTTGGTTGACTTGCTCGGCGCCGACCCGTCGCAGCATTTCTTCGCGAACCTGATCGCGGATGGTGGTGGAAATGGCGACATAACCATCTGCTGTGCGGGCGATCCAGTCGAACCAGTCATTGAACACCTTGACCAGCCCGGCATCGCAGAATTGCGGGTGAGTCAGGGGGATCAAGTCGTAGATCACCGAGACAATACCCACGCCATCACGCTTGAGTTGCTCGGCCAACGGAAAGAAGTCGGCATGCCATGACGAATCCAGCAGCACCAACTGGTCACCCGGTTGGTGTTGCAGGGGGGTGCACCGAGCAGGGATCGCGTCCTTGTTCACGCAACGATCGAGTATTCGCATCGGAATGCTGAAACAGGCCAGTGCCGCCAATCGGCAACCCACATACAAAACCCGACGCGCAAAGAGTGAGTTGCGAAAAGGTCGGCGGCGCTCAAATGTCCGATGGCGCAGCCAGAAGATGTTGGCCATTTGCTCCAGACGGACGCGCAAGCCCATCAGATCCAGAGCAGGTGTTTTAAAGGGGGCCAGGCTGAGCACCTGATAAAGCTTGCCCTGGAGCATGACCACCGGAATACATTCCTGCGACTCAGTGGCGTCGGGCAATTCACGAATGACATTGCGCACCACGCGCTGAATCCCCGAATTGGCGTCCGGATGCTCGAACACATAGGTGCATTCAACCAAGAGGCGCGTCATCGTGCGGCCTGCGAAGCGATTGATTCGGTAGGTGTCGCTGTCGATCGGGTGATAGTGGTTTGGGCTTCCAGCCAGGAGCAGCCGACAAAGTCTTCCTGACGGTTATTGATCACATGGAAAACCAGGCCGTAGTCGCGCCATTCGAAATTGCGGTCCAGGTGCGAGTCCAGGCGCGACAGGCTCAAAGCGACGGAATAGTTACCCTTACCCAGGCGCATGGGGAAGGCAAAGCGGAACGTGACACGTTCGCCGGCGCTCAAGTCCGTCAACGCTTGTTCCAGTCGATGGGTGTTGATGCCATACATGGGCTGGCCAAGGCGATCCTTGATCATGAAGCCCAGCACCAGTCGTTCGATGTCCTTGCGCACTTCAACCTGTACCTCCAGCACCATCGGCTGGCCGACCTCGGCCACTTCCACCGAACGCTGGCGCTCGTCCAGCAAACGCACACTCAAGATGCCGGCTTCACCGGTACCGGAGATGGTCTGCACCTGACCATTGGCAAGCATTTCCTGACGAACCGTCTGGCCTTCGCGCTCGGCGAGCATCGCGTTGTAGTAATCCATCACCTCTTCGGGCTTGCCGCGCATGGCCATGCGGCCCTGCTCAAGGAGAATCGCGGTGTCGCAGATCGACTGGATTGCCGAGCGATCATGGGAAACGATCAGCAGAGTGGTACCGGCCTTACGGAAACTGCGGATACGTTCGAAACTCTTGTGCTGGAAGTAGGCGTCACCCACTGACAGCGCTTCATCGACGATCAGAATGTCAGGCCGACGCGCGGTGGCGACACTGAAGGCCAGGCGCATCTGCATGCCGCTTGAGTAGGTGCGCACCGGGTGGTCAATGGCTTCGCCAATCTCCGCGAAGCCTTCGATTTCCGGCATTAGCGCCTCGATTTCTTCAACCTGCATGCCCAGCAGTTGGCCGGCCATGAAAGCGTTCTGGCGCCCGGTGAAGTCGGGATGAAAGCCCATGCCCAGCTCCAGCAGCGCGGCGACTCGCCCGTGTAATTGGATCTGTCCGCACGTGGGTTGGGTGGTGCCGGTAATCATCTTCAGTAATGTGCTTTTGCCAGCGCCATTGACCCCGACGATCCCGACCGCTTCGCCTGGGGCGATGTCGAATTCCACGCCTTGCAACACCCAGTGCAGGTGATGCCGGATCGGGGAGAAGGGAATGAGCCATTCGAACAGCCGGCTCCAGCGATTCGGATACTGCTTGTAGGCCTTGCCCAGGCCGCTGACGCGTATTTGTCCCATTAGAGTTCATCCACCATTTCGCCGACGCGTTGGCGGAATAGCCGCAGCCCCATGACACAAAACAGCACGCCGACGACCAGCATGGGCATCAGCGAACTCCAGACCGGCCATTGACCATAAAGGAACAGGTTTTGGTAACTCTGCATCAGTGCGGTCATGGGGTTGAGGCTGATCAAGTGCCGAATCGGCTCTGGGAGAATCGCCATGGGATAGACAATCGGCGTCAACCAGAACCAGAACTGCAGGCAGATGCCGAAGAACTGTCCAACATCGCGAAAGAACACGTTCAACACGCCGAGGATCATCCCCAGGCCGGCCGAGAAAATGATCTGCAATATCAGCAGTGGCACCAGTGCCAGCAAGGCCATGCCAGGCAGACGCCCGGTGATCAGCAGGAAGCCCAGAAACAACCCGAGGATGATTGCGAAGTTGATCCCGGCATTGAACAACACGATCACGGGCAGGCAGATGCGCGGAAAGCTGATCTTCTTCAACAGATTGGCATTTTCCAGAAACATGTTCTGGCTGCGTAGGGTGATCTCGGAGAACAGCCCCCAGGTCAGCAAGCCTGCGCAGAGGTACACGCTGTAGGCCAGGCCGTCATCCACGCCGGGCAGCCGGGCGCGCATAACCTGAGAAAAGATCACCGTGTAAACGACGATCATCGACAGCGGGTTGAGTACGGTCCACAGAGCACCGAACAGCGAGTTGCGATACCGCGATTGGAACTCACGCTTGACGCTACCGAGAATGAAGCCCCGGTAGCCCCACAGCGAGCGGTACAGGTTAAGCAGCATTCAGACCGTCCTTCCGTATTTATCTTCGAAGCGAACGATATCGTCCTCTCCCAGGTACTCGCCGCTCTGAACTTCAATGATGACCAGATCGATTACCCCTGGGTTTTCCAGACGATGCTTGTGCCCGGCGGCAATGAAGGTGGATTCGTTTTTGGCAACAAAGTGCGAGCCGTCGCCGTTGTTGGTGACCTTGGCCATGCCTTCGACCACTACCCAGTGTTCGTTGCGATGGTGGTGCATTTGCAGGGAAAGGGAGGCCCCCGGCTTCACCACGATGCGCTTGATCTTGAAGCGCGGACCTTCTTCCAGCACGGTGTAAGTGCCCCAGGGGCGACTGACTGTGCGGTGCAGGCGATAGGCGTCGTGCTTTTTGTCCTTGAGCTGTTTGGCCACCCTGCGC
>JAPLSD010000866.1 GCA_026398835.1 Pseudomonas sp. | reverse complement strand
TAATAGTTTAAAAATGACTGATGGTTCACTTTCGACCTTTGACATCAGTGTTTCTTGTCTATATTTTTTCGAATCTGAATATGGATCCAACCGCTCCAAAGTCGTACCCGGCAGCAAGCCGAGACAAAGATGGGGATTCTTGCCTTGGTGAAAATCGCGCTCTGACCGTTTCGAAAAGCGCCAAACAACAACAAAAAACGAGGTTTTCAATGACGACTGCTCTACAACAACCTTCGCTCTCGAGCCAATGCATGGCCGAGTTCCTAGGCACTGCTTTATTGATTTTCTTTGGTACTGGTTGTGTTGCCGCGCTCAAAGTCGCGGGTGCCAGCTTTGGCTTATGGGAGATCAGTATCATCTGGGGGATCGGCGTGAGCATGGCGATCTACCTGACCGCGGGCATTTCCGGCGCGCACCTCAACCCGGCAGTCAGTATTGCACTGTGCATTTTTGCCGACTTTGAAAAACGTAAACTGCCGTTTTACATCTTCGCCCAGATCGCCGGAGCCTTCTGCTCAGCGTTGTTGGTTTACACGCTTTACAGCAACCTGTTCTTCGA
Source organism: Pseudomonas sp. (assembly GCA_026398835.1). Taxonomy (GTDB): domain Bacteria; phylum Pseudomonadota; class Gammaproteobacteria; order Pseudomonadales; family Pseudomonadaceae; genus Aquipseudomonas. The sequence continues at coordinate 3,491 of JAPLSD010000866.1, read as the reverse complement.
TTTCGAACAAACTCACCATATGGTTCGCGGCACACAAGCCAGCCTGGAACTGGCATCGGTGTTCTCCACCTACCCGAACCCCGCCCTCTCTACTGGCCAGGCGTTCCTGGTAGAAGTGATCATCACCGCCATTCTGATGGGCGTGATCATGTCCCTGACCGACGACAACAACGGTCTGCCACGCGGTCCGCTAGCTCCGTTGCTGATCGGCTTGTTAATTGCCGTGATCGGTAGCTCCATGGGCCCACTGACCGGTTTTGCAATGAACCCGGCTCGGGATTTCGGTCCTAAACTGATGACCTTTGTCGCTGGCTGGGGTGAAATATCCTTCACCGGCGGACGCGATATTCCGTACTTCCTGATTCCGATATTTGCACCAATCATGGGTGCCTGCCTCGGCGCTGCCGCCTACCGCGGGCTGATTGCTCGTCATCTGCCCATCGCCATACCTGCTACAACGGATGCAGAACACGCCATTGACGGCAAAGTAAGAATTTCTTGAAAACGGCGGCGCGAAATCCTGCCCAACCCTGATCTCGCGCCTCACCCCACTCCCTTATTTCGTCCAAGGCAATCGACATGACCGACACTCAGAATAAGAACTACATCATTGCCCTCGATCAGGGTACGACCAGCTCCCGGGCGATTATTTTCGACCGCGACGCCAATGTGGTCTGTACCGCTCAGCGTGAATTCGCCCAGCACTACCCGCAAGCAGGCTGGGTTGAACACGACCCGATGGAAATCTTCGCTACTCAGGTGGCGGCCATTGGCATCACCAACCAGCGCGAAACCACCGTGGTCTGGGACAAGACCACCGGCCGCCCGATCTACAACGCGATCGTCTGGCAGTGCCGCCGCAGCACCGAGATCTGCCAGCAACTCAAGCGCGACGGTCATGAGCAGTACATCCGCGAAACCACTGGGCTGGTCACCGACCCGTACTTCTCCGGCACCAAGCTGAAATGGATCCTCGACAACGTCGAAGGCAGCCGCGAACGCGCGCGCAACGGCGAGCTGCTGTTCGGCACCATCGACAGCTGGCTGATCTGGAAATTTACCGGTGGCAAGACCCACGTTACCGACTACACCAACGCCTCGCGGACCATGCTCTTCAACATCCACACCCTGGAGTGGGATGCGAAGATGCTTGAGATGCTGGACATCCCGCGCGAGATGCTCCCGGAGGTCAAGTCGTCGTCAGAAATCTACGGCCACACCAAGAGCGGCATCGCCATCGGCGGTATTGCCGGCGACCAACAGGCTGCGCTGTTCGGCCAGATGTGCGTCGAACCGGGCCAGGCAAAAAACACCTACGGCACCGGTTGCTTCCTGCTGATGAACACCGGCGACAAAGCAGTGAAATCCAATCACGGCATGCTCACCACCATCGCTTGCGGCCCACGCGGCGAAGTCGCTTACGCACTGGAAGGTGCGGTGTTCAACGGCGGCTCCACCGTGCAATGGCTGCGTGACGAGTTGAAAATCATCAACGACGCTCACGACACCGAATACTTCGCCAACAAGGTCAAGGACAGCAACGGCGTGTATCTGGTCCCGGCTTTCACCGGACTGGGCGCACCGTACTGGGACCCGTATGCCCGTGGCGCGCTGTTCGGTCTGACCCGTGGCGTACGTGTGGATCACATTATTCGCGCAGCCCTGGAGTCGATTGCCTACCAGACCCGCGACGTGCTCGACGCCATGCAACAGGATTCAGGTGAACGCCTCAAAGCCCTGCGCGTGGATGGCGGTGCGGTGGCGAACAACTTCCTGATGCAGTTCCAGGCGGACATTCTCGGCACTCATGTCGAACGCCCGAAAATGCGCGAAACCACCGCCCTCGGCGCTGCCTATCTGGCGGGCCTGGCATGCGGTTTCTGGGGCAGCCTGGATGAGCTGCGCGGCAAGGCTGTGATCGAGCGCGAGTTCGAACCGCAACTGGCCGAAGCCGAGAAGGAAAAACTCTACGCTGGCTGGCAAAAAGCCGTGAGTCGCACCCGTGACTGGGAACCACACGAAGAGGTTAAATAAGCCACACGACGGCGTCGTATCTGCATGTAACTGGCCGGGAGTAGCTTCCTGCGGCATCATGGGCAAATTTTGCACGGCAGCCCAAAGGAAGCCCCATGAATCTGCCTCCCCGTCAGCAGCAAATCCTTGAACTGGTCCGCGAACGCGGCTACGTCAGCATCGAGGAAATGGCTCAGCTGTTCGTCGTTACACCACAGACCATCCGTCGCGATATCAATCAATTGGCGGAAGTGAACCTGTTGCGCCGCTATCACGGCGGCGCAGCTTACGATTCGAGCGTAGAAAACACCGCCTACGCCATGCGTGCCGATCAAATGCGCGATGAGAAACAACGCATCGCCGAAGCCATCGCCGCTCAAGTCCCCGATCATGCCTCGCTGTTCATCAACATCGGTACCACTACCGAATCCATCGCCCGAGCGCTGCTCAATCACACCCAGCTCAAGGTGATCACCAACAACCTGCACGTCGCCTCGATCCTCAGCGCCAAGGATGACTTCGAAGTCCTGCTGGCCGGCGGCAATGTGCGCCGCGACGGCGGTGTCGTGGGCCAGGCCAGCGTTGACTTCATCAACCAGTTCAAAGTCGACTTCGCCCTGGTCGGCATCAGCGGCATCGATGAAGACGGTAGCCTGCTGGATTTCGACTATCAGGAAGTCAGGAAGTGCGGGTTTCCCAGGCGATCATCGCCAATGCCCGACAAGTCATACTGGCAGCCGACTCCAGTAAATTTGGTCGCAACGCCATGGTCCGACTGGGACCGATCAGCCTGATCGATTGCCTGGTCACCGATCAGCCGCCAGTGCCAGCGCTGGCGCAACTGCTGAGTCAGCACAAGATTCGGCTGGAGGTTGTTTAACACCGAAGGTTGTTAAACAACCTGTAGGAGCCCGGCTTGCCGGCGATGGCGGCCTTGATTACACCATCTCCGGCAAGCCGGGCTCCTACAAAATCCCCCCACAACACTTCTCCTCTCTCTTTCAAAATGTTCGAAAATTTTCCTTTAAGCGTCCTTCGATCAGTATTTTCAATCGAAGTTGACTGGCTGTGCCTGTATTTATGCGCTACTATTTTCGAAATTGAACATTAATGTTCGAATTCAAATATAAAGAGACTCCCGAGGCCAGCCGATGCCCACTTCTACCTTGCCTACGCCCCCTCTTGCCGAGGTTTACGATATCGCCGTCATCGGCGGTGGGATTAACGGTGTAGGGATTGCAGCTGATGCCGCCGGTCGCGGCCTGTCGGTGTTCCTTTGCGAAAAAGACGACCTGGCCAGCCACACCTCATCCGCCAGCAGCAAGCTGATCCACGGTGGCCTGCGTTACCTCGAACATTATGAATTTCGTCTGGTGCGCGAAGCTCTGGCCGAGCGCGAAGTGCTGCTGGCCAAAGCACCACACATCGTCAAACCGATGCGCTTCGTGCTGCCACACCGCCCTCACCTGCGTCCGGCC
>JAPLSD010000675.1 GCA_026398835.1 Pseudomonas sp. | reverse complement strand
TCTCTCCCAGCGGCGGCGGTGCGCCATTCGTCTCGGTGAGGCCTCTGCCCTTAGACAGTGCCCTTTGGATGCGATGGTATGACCGGCGCAGACAGGCCAAATGCCTATGGACGCCACGCAAAGGTGCGTTTACGACATAGGGTGTGGGAGCGGGCTTGCCCGCGAAGCGAAGACCGCGGTTTTTCAGGCATTACGCGTTATCGCTCTTCGCGGGCAAGCCCGCTCCCACAGGGTTATACAAGGGCTTCGCGGCTAGCCAGAAGCGCGAGAGAATGAACGGGATAGAGCACATACGCCCAACGGCGCATCGGCGGCGGCTGATAACGACTCATGGACCGCAATAACAACAAACCGATCAGCGGCGCGGCCAGGCAGGTGGCGATACCCAGGATTGCGACGCCATTGGCCTGCGCGGGAGCGTTGAACGGGGTTTGCACAGACACGCGCATAATCCCTCAAGCACTTTGCATTTTTCCTACCGAAACAGAGTGTGCGCTCCCCCGGCAATCTTGGTTAAAGTGTGCACCATCATCGACCACAGGATCCGGCCATGACCGATAAGAGCCAACAATTCGCCAGCGACAACTATTCCGGTATCTGCCCTGAGGCCTGGGCCGCGATGGAGGCGGCCAATCATGGCCACCAACGTGCCTACGGCGACGACCAGTGGACCGCCCGCGCGGCCGACGATTTCCGCAAGCTGTTCGAAACCGACAGCGAAGTGTTTTTCGCCTTCAATGGCACCGCGGCCAACTCCCTGGCCCTGTCCTCCCTGTGCCAGAGCTACCACAGCGTGATCTGCTCGGAAACCGCCCACGTCGAGACCGACGAATGCGGCGCACCGGAGTTTTTCTCCAACGGTTCCAAGCTGCTGACCGCCCGCACTGAAAACGGCAAGCTGACCCCGGACTCGATCCGCGAGATCGCCCTCAAGCGCCAGGACATCCACTACCCGAAACCGCGAGTGGTGACCCTGACTCAGGCGACCGAAGTCGGCAGCGTCTACCGTCCGGAAGAAATCCGCGCCATCAGCGCCACCTGCAAAGAATTGGGCCTAAACCTGCACATGGACGGCGCGCGTTTTTCCAACGCCTGTGCGTTCCTCGGCTGCTCACCCGCAGACCTGACCGGCGGGGCAACTGGCGTCGAAAATGCGCTTCCTCTCCGCACCGTGGGTCGGCTTGCTGGAAAACGACGCCTGGCTCAAACACGCCCGTCACGCCAACCACTGCGCGCAGTTGCTGAGCAACCTGGTGGAAGACATTCCCGGCGTGGAATTGATGTTCCCGGTGGAAGCCAACGGCGTGTTCCTGCAACTCTCGGGACCGGCCGTTGCTGCGCTGACAGCGAAGGGCTGGCGCTTCTACACCTTCATCGGCACCGGCGGCGCACGCTTCATGTGCTCGTGGGATACCGAGGAGGAGCGTGTAAGGGAATTGGCGGCGGATATTCGGGAAGTGATGGCGGGCTAACACCCTGTGGGAGCGGGCTTGCCCGCGAAGCGAACACCGCGTTTTTTCAGACAAAACGTGTCATCGTTCTTCGCGGGCAAGCCCGCTCCCACAGGTTTTGCATCAGGATCGGTTAAAACTCAATCCGCACATCACCCTTCGGCACGCTGCAGCACGAGAGGATGTAACCCTCGGCCTCGTCTTCTTCAGTGATGCCGCCGTTGTGCTCCATGTCGACCTCCCCGCCCAGCTTCATCACTTTGCAGGTGCCGCAGATGCCCATGCCGCAGGCTTTGGGGATCAGCAGGCCAAGCTTGGCGGCGGCGGCGTGGACGGTTTCGCCCGGTGCGACGCGAATGCTTTTGCCGGAGGCGGTGAATTCCACCTGGTGGAGGTCGGCGACGTCGATTTGCGGGGCGTCGGCCGCTTGTTCGGCGTGTTCCACGGCGTCGGCGCGCGCTTCCGGCGGGGTCGCACCGAAGGATTCTTCGTGGTAACGCGACATGTCGAAGCCGCTGGCTTCCAGCAGGCGCTTGACCGCGTTCATGTACGGCGTCGGGCCGCAGCAGAAGACTTCACGCTCCATGAAGTCCGGCGCCATCAACTCAAGCATTTTGTGGTTCAGGTAACTCGATCCGCGACGCCATGTGTTCCAGCTCGCGGTGATAGATGATGTCTTTGGGCGAGCGGGCGCTGTGGATAAACACCATGTCGACATTGCCGTTGGTGTCGTAGAACCAGCGGGCCATGGACATCACCGGGGTGATCCCGACGCCGCCGCTGAGGTAGAGCACTTTCGGCGCGGTGAAGTCCATGGCGTTGAACAGCCCGACCGGGCCGTGCACCGCCAGCTCCTGACCTTCATGCAGGGTGTCGTGCAACCAGTTGGACACCTTGCCGCCCGGCACGCGTTTAATGGTTACCGAAAAGCTGTACGGCACCGAAGGCGAGCTGGAAATGGTATAGGAGCGCATGATCGGCACGCCGTCGATTTCCAGCTCCAGGGTGACGAACTGCCCAGGCTTGAAAAAGAACAGAATGGGTTGATCGGCCATAAAGCAGAAGGTGCGCACGTCCCAGGTTTCCTGGATGACTTTGACGCAACGGACGATGTGCCGACCATTGGCCCAGGTCTGGGTTGTTACCGGGTTCAGGAAGCTGTTGGACATGCGGGTCTCCACGGCCGACTGTCGGCCTCATGTTGTCAATTCTGCGTAAGGTGCAGTGCGACCACTTACCTATCTACGACATTCACATACTTATCGCGACCAGCCCCCAACCACCGGGGGTTGCGCGTCGGGAACAGATTGGGCCATGTCGCCCATAGATAAGGTTCCAGATGCGCACGACCGCACACTCGCTTCAACAGATAACAGCTATTTTATTAGCCTTGCGTAGCACCCCGACCTGATTAGCCACTTTCGCCGGCCACACAGAATGGCCATGAGGACTTAAACGATGGACGTCACCGCAACCCTGAGCTTGGGCGATCCGCTGGAACCCGCACGCAAGGCCACCGCAGAGATGCTGCAAACCCGCGAGCGGACTTTTTCTTTGCCGCAGCCGTTTTACTCTGATGAGCGACTGTTCGATATCGATATGCAGGAGATCTTCCAGAAAGAGTGGTTGATCGCTGGCATGACCTGCGAAATCCCGGCCAAGGGCAACTTCCTGACCCTGCAGATTGGCAAGAACCCGATCATCGTCATTCGTGGCGCTGAAGGTCAGGTCCATGCGTTCCACAACGTCTGCCGCCACCGCGGTTCGCGGCTGTGCACCAGCGAGAAAGGCAAGGTCGCCAAGCTGGTTTGCCACTACCACCAGTGGACCTACGAGCTGGACGGTCGCCTGCTGTTCGCCGGCACCGAAATGGGCGCCGACTTCGACATGAAGCAGTACGGCCTCAAACCGGTGAACGTGAAGACTGCCGGTGGCTACATCTTTATCAGCCTGGCGGAGAACCCGCCGGCCATTGATGACTTCCTGTCGACGCTGAACCATTACATGGAACCGTACGACATGGAGAACACCAAGGTGGCGATTACCACCACCTTGTTCGAAAAGGCCAACTGGAAACTGGTGCTGGAAAACAACCGCGAGTGCTACCACTGCAACGCGTCGCACCCGGAATTGCTGAAAACCCTGCTGGAGTGGGACGACGTCACCGACCCGCGCGCCGATCAGGCGTTCAAGGACCACGTGGCCTCCTCCGCTGCCGCCTGGGAAGCCGAGAAGATTCCTTACGCTCACGCCAGCTTCGGCCTGCGTAACCGTATCGTGCGCATGCCGCTGCTCAAGGGCGCCGTGTCGATGACCATCGATGGCAAGCAAGGCTGCAAAAAACTCATGGGCCGGATC
>JAPLSD010000279.1 GCA_026398835.1 Pseudomonas sp. | reverse complement strand
GTGGCCATGGCGCAGATGATCGGCTGGCCTCAGGAACGTGGCCTGGTCACCATCTGGATTGCCCACACCACGTTCTGTGCAGCCTATGTGGCGGTGGTGGTTTCGGCGCGCCTGCGTGAGCTGGACCTGTCCATCGAAGAGGCGGCCATGGACCTCGGTGCGCGGCCGTTGAAGGTGTTCTTCCTGATCACCATTCCGATGATCGCGCCATCCCTGGGTGCCGGCGGCATGATGTCCTTCGCCCTGTCGCTGGATGACCTGGTGCTGGCCAGCTTCGTCTCGGGTCCGGGCTCGACCACCTTGCCGATGGAAGTCTTCTCGGCGGTGCGTCTGGGGGTGAAACCGGAAATCAACGCCGTGGCCAGCTTGATTCTGCTCGCCGTCTCGCTTGTCACCTTCATGGTCTGGTACTTCAGCCGCAAGGCCGAAAACAATCGCAAACGCGCGATCCAGGAAGCCATGGACCAGACCGCGAGCGAATCCTGGAAACAACCTGAGCAACAAATGGCGGGTGCGGCTGCCTAAGCCGCGCTTCACCAAAGCCGCCGAAAATCAAAAGAAAAACGGAGCTGTACGGATGAAAATGTTTGGCAGGACTCTGCTTACTCTGTCTTTTTTGGGCGCGATCGCTACCGGCGCCCAGGCCAATGACAAAGTACTGCACGTCTATAACTGGTCGGACTACATTGCGCCGGACACGGTCAAAAAATTCGAAGACGAAACGGGCATCCGGGTCGTGTACGACGTGTTCGACAGCAATGAAACCCTTGAGGCCAGACTGCTCGCAGGCAAGTCGGGTTACGACATCGTCGTTCCCTCCAACAGCTTTCTGGCCAAGCAGATCAAGGCCGGTGTCTACCAGCCGCTGGACAAGTCAAAGTTACCCAACTGGAAAAACCTCAACCCGATACTGCTGAAGAACGCTTCCGCCAGCGACCCCGATAACGGCCACGCCTTCCCCTACATGTGGGGTTCGATCGGTATCGGCTTCAATCCGGACAAGGTCAAGCAAGCGTTGGGCACAGACGCACCGGTGAATTCCTGGGACTTGCTGTTCAAACCCGAGAATGCGGCAAAACTGAAGTCCTGCGGCATCAGCTTCCTGGACTCGCCAACCGAAATGCTGCCGCTCGCCCTCCACTATCTGGGCTATCCGGTGAACTCCCAGGACACGCAGCAGCTCGCCGAGGCCGAAGCGTTGTTCATGAAAATCCGTCCATCGGTGACCTACTTCCATTCCTCCAAGTACATCTCGGACCTTGCCAACGGCAACATCTGCGTCGCCGTTGGTTACTCCGGCGACGTGTTCCAGGCCAAGGCGCGTGCCCAGGAAGTCGGCGGCATGGTGAAGATCGACTACAGCATTCCGAAAGAGGGTGCGGGCAGCTTCTATGACATGGTCGCCATCCCCAGGGACGCGGTAAACGTTGAAGGTGCCTACCAGTTCATGAACTTCCTGATGCGCCCGGACATCATGGCCGAGATCACCAACAGCGTGGGCTACAGCAATGCCAACTCGGCAGCCACACCGTTGGTCGATGAAGCGATTCGCGACGACCCAGGTCTGTATCCGCCACAAGAGGTCATGGCAACCCTCTACGCAATACCCGATATGCCCATCACCACCCAGCGGTTGATGACGCGCGGTTGGACGCGGGTAAAACTCGGCAAATAGACAGTCTGCGCCCCGCTGGGGCGCAACACAGAACTCCGTTCAGCAGCGACTTACCAACGCGGCATCAATAGAACGGCTCCACCTGGCCTCCCTCGGTTAAGGTGTTTTTTGGCGCCTTCGGGCGCCTTTTTTGTTCCCTTGAGCCTGGGGCGATTGGGTTGGGTCTCTGTCCAGACCTGATTGGCTCGAACCAGAACCGGGCACCCGCTCGGCACATTCCCGCTGCTGGTGCATTGATCGTCCTTCCTGGCCGTTACAGCACTGAGAAAAACAAAAACGCGGTCAGCTTTTCTCCTTGTCGGGCTGCGGTTTTGCCCGTCATGCCTCAGTGAAATCAGCCTGTTTCACCCTGTGGGCGACACGCTGACACGTTGTCGAGAGCGCAGGCTGGCAAACAACTTGCAGACAACTTGCTTAAGCCTGATCGGGCCCGAGCCATCAACGACGATGGCTTCGCAAACATCACGGACAACGGCGTCCGCTCCCCTTGCGCATTGCGGAAGGTGGGCGTGCGCCGTTTTTGCGTTCATCCCGGCACAAAAGGAAATCCTCATGCCTGCTCAAGGAATGCTCCCTTCGGGTCATGCTATTGCAACTCTGCACAGCGGTGTCGGCAGGTCCAGCCCTTCTGGCACAGCACTCAGGGCATTGTTCGAACCTGGAATGGCCCTACTCGAACGCAGCAGGATCGGCCTCTGGCTACCGCTCGGATTGGCCCTCGGCGCCTGCGGTCTCGCGCTGGCCGAACAGCCCGCAAGCGCACTGTCCCTGATACCTGGCACCCTCTACCTGGGTTGCGCCTGGCACCTGCGCGAGCGCCATCAGCGCCATCTACAGGCATTCTGGAACACTGAACTGGCTCGGCTGCTGCGCAGTTCCCGGGATGGCGACCCGGCGACACTACTGGTGGCCGCCAGTATGCAACTGCGTAACAGCGAACGCCTGCGCAGCGAAGTACAGTTCGCCAGCCGTGCACTGGAACAGATGGCCCAGCAGGCCCGGGACCAGGGTGAGGAACAGAGCCAACGGATCGCCATGATCGCTGCTGCCAGCGAGCAGATCGATCAGACCCTGCACAGCATCGATGCCTTGGCCCAAGGTGCGCTGGCGGCCTTCGCCAACGCCCATACCCAGAGCGAAGCCGGTTGTCTGGAGGCGCGCTCAGTGGGCGGCAGCATGCTCGCCATTCAGCACAGTCTGGGCAATACCGCACACGCTGTGGACGCGTTGCTGCAACGCACTAGCGCAGTGGAAAGCACCGTCAATAGCATCCAGGCACTGGCTAGGCAGACCCAACTGCTGGCACTCAACGCCTCCATCGAGGCGGCCCGCGCTGGCGAGCACGGTCGCGGTTTCGCCGTGGTCGCCGAGGAGGTCCGTAGCCTGGCCCAGGCCACCGACCGGGCTACTCACGAAATCACCACGGCCGCGACGGCG
>JAPLSD010000714.1 GCA_026398835.1 Pseudomonas sp. | reverse complement strand
AGTCGCGGCAAACGGCCGGGGAACAGCTGCTCAAAGCCACTCATGGGCGAGCCAGTGCCAGTTCGGAACGCATCTTTTCAATCACCTCTTGGTAGTTCGGTGCATTGAAGATCGCCGAGCCAGCGACGAAGGTGTCAGCGCCAGCCGCGGCGATTTCGCGGATGTTATTGACGTTCACGCCACCGTCGATTTCCAGGCGGATATCGCGTCCGGACGCATCGATCAGCGCCCGTACTTCACGCAGTTTGTCGAGGGTGCCAGGAATGAACTTCTGCCCGCCAAACCCCGGATTGACGCTCATCAGCAGGATCATGTCGACCTTGTCCATCACGTACTTGAGCACGTCCAGAGGGGTCGCCGGGTTGAACACCAGACCCGCCTTGCAACCGCCTTCGCGGATCATTTGCAGGGAACGGTCGACGTGCAGCGTGGCTTCCGGGTGGAAGGTGATGTAGGTCGCACCGGCCTCGATGAAGTCGCCGATGATGCGATCCACCGGGCTGACCATAAGGTGCGCGTCGATGGGCGCGGTGATGCCGTATTTGCGCAGCGCAGAACACACCATCGGGCCGATGGTCAGGTTCGGTACGTAGTGGTTGTCCATGACATCGAAGTGCACGATGTCGGCGCCAGCGGCGAGAACGTTGTCCACTTCCTCACCCAGACGGGCGAAATCAGCGGAGAGAATCGACGGAGCAATAGCGAAGGGCTGCATGACGCACCTTTTTTGAGCAGAATCACGATGGCGCGCATTGTATACCTCATGCTTTCCAGCGCGCACTGTGACCTCGATGATTGGATGAAACGCCCTAGTACGCGGCGCGATAGATCTTCTCGATATCGACGGCACTCAGTTTGCGCGGATTGTTGCGCATCAGGCGCTCAATCCCCGCTGCCTCCACGGCCATGGCGGGGATCGCTTCCTCTGGCACACCGAAATGGCGCAGGCCCAGAGGAATTTCTACGCCAGCACACAATTGGGCCATCGCCTCCACGGCCTTATCGGCCGCCTCATTGGCGCTCAGACCCGCGGTCTTCACACCCATGGCTTGGGCAATATCCTGCATGCGCTCGACGCAGGCCATCTTGTTCCAGGTCATGACATACGGCAGCAACAAAGCATTGCTGACGCCGTGGGCGATATTGAACCGCCCGCCCAGCGGATAGGCCAACGCATGCACGGCACCGACCCCGGCATTACCAAATGCCATGCCGGCCATCAGACTGGCGGTGGCCATGTCTTCGCGGGCCTGCAGACTGGAAGGATTGGCGTAGGCCTTGGGCAGCGCTTTGGCGATCAGTTTGATGGCACCGATAGCCAATGAATCGGTGATCGGCGAGGCATTTAACGACAGATAGGACTCGATAGCGTGCACCAGCGCATCCAGGCCACTGGCGGCAGTGACACTGCGCGGGCAAGTCAGGGTCATTTGCGGGCTGACCAGCGCCACATCCGGCAACAAGTAATCACTGACGATACCCTTCTTCAATTGCGCGACCTTGTCGGAAAGAATCGCCACATTGGTGACTTCCGAACCGGTGCCAGCAGTGGTCGGGATCGCAATCAGCGGCGGGCCTTTGCGCGGCACTTGATCGACGCCGAACAGATCCTCGAGGGCGCCGTGGTAACCGGCGTACGCCGCAACGCTCTTGGCGATATCGATGGCACTGCCGCCGCCCAGACCAATCAAACCATCATGCCCACCTTCGCGATAGACGCGCATGCAGTCTTCGACAATGGCGATTTCCGGGTCAGGCAGAACCCGGTCGAAAATTTCGTAAGTGCGCTCACCCAGGTGTGCCAGCGCCAGCTGCACCGTGCCGGATTTTACCAACGCGGCATCAGTGACAATCAGCGGGTTATCGATATCCAGGCGGGTCAGCTCAGCGGCCAGTTGCTCGATGGCACCAGCGCCGGTGATCAGTTTGTGGGCGATTTTGAAAGAAGAAATACTCATGCGCTCGGCCTCTTATAGTTATGGGGCTGGGCACAAGAGTAGCTGGGGATTGGGGTTTGTCTGCTATTCAGCAGGTGAATGACTTGGTGGGTTGATCGCCTTGTAGCAAGAGGGAAACCGACGCAGCTAGAGTCGATGGATCAATACTTAGCTTTCAGTCCGCATAAAAGACCTCTCCTACAGCGAATAGAGAAACACCTGATTTATCCGCCACTTCTCCTTGTCTAGGGTTCAGCGCCTTGGACAAGGAGTTCTAGACCATGTGTAAGCTCCATAAAAAGGCTCTGCAACCGGCCCACCCCAGCGAGCCCATCGTCGGCCAGTTCTTCAACAACCCGCCCTGCCAGCGCTGCGTGCCGATCTATCCACTGCGCTACGCGATCACCGACAGCCCCTATGACCGCACGGCCCAGCCGCAACTCGACACCGCAGGCTACCCGGCACTCAAAGGCGGCAAGCACTACGGCCTGCGAGTATTGCGTCCCGGCAGTTACGTCTACCTGTTCTACTTCAAGGACGGGCGCATGTGGACTTCAAGGACGGGCGCATGTGGACCCAGCATTACCTCGTCACCGAGGATGCCCGCTTCGCCGCGCTCTGGTGGAACGAAAAAGACCACGATGACCCGACACCCGGCCGTCATGCCCGCCCCGATCTGTTCGGTGCCACCGCCTATATCCCGGCCCCGGAAACCCGCATGGCCGACACCGTCTGGCTGCTGGTCAGCGACACCCTGCTCAGCCATTGCACCCTGTGGCAGATCGAGCAGGATAGCGATCAGCTGCGCAGTCGCCTGGCCACGGTGATCCAGCCCGCCGGCGGTGCCGGGCAAGCGCACAGCCTGCCCAGCGTTCAGCTCAAAGAGCAGGTGCCGGAACTGGCGGTGCAACCCGCACTCTCGGCCCTGCAAGGCGCGTATCGCTTTCAGGTCCAGTCCCTGATGGACACTGAGTCTCACCCCATGCACTGGAGTGAAAGCCAACCGCTGCCCCTCACCGGCGTGCGGATCGACAGCGACATGCGCAAGGCCTTGATGGCCCGCACCGACATTCAGCCCTTGGCGCTGGTGCTGCAAGACCCCTTCGGCATCACCAGCGAACTCAATCATCTGGCGACCGCCGCGGTGCAGGCCAAAACAAAGTTCGCGGCCGACAACGCGCATAAACTCAGCAGCGCTCAATTGATCACGGGGTACTTCCAGCAGGCTCATTCACCGGCACTGAATGAGACCCTGCGCCGACAAAAAGAGCTGGTGCGGTGGGTTGAAGCGCAGCGATTCCCGGCAGCCTACGCGCAGCAGATCGCCGCCTTCGAAGCGCCCATCCGGCAGGCCGTCGAGGATGTGATCGCCTGGGTCAAGCTCGCTCATCCCGGTCAACCATTGGGCCTGGCCCTGGCCTGCTTCGACCTGAAGGTCATCCGCAATGCCCAGGATTACGAAGAGGCAGTGTTCCAGTGCATCGGCGCACTGGTCCACAGCGAAAAGGGTCGACAGCTGCTCGGCATCCTGGTCGACGCACCGGTCGAGCGCAGCCTCTACTGGCTGGCCGTGGCCCAAGGCAACCTGGACCTGCTGGCCACCCTGAAAAACAGCCTGGCCGTGAGCAAGGGCCTGTTTGACGTGGTCAACCA
>JAPLSD010000097.1 GCA_026398835.1 Pseudomonas sp. | reverse complement strand
GCCGTCGACCGAGTAGGTACGGATGTTGTCGGTCAGCTTGCTCATGATCTCCAGATCACGACGCATTTCATCGTCGGACGGGTACTGGTCTTTCTGTGGGTACTGCCCTTGCTGGAAAGGCGAGTAAGAAAAACCGGAGATCTGTTCAGGCCAGTCGGGGGCCGAGACCGGGCGATTGATCAGCGCCCAGAAGCCGGTGAACAGCGCGGCGATTGCCAGAACCACCACCAGGTTGAGTCCAAATTTACGCGATGACATAGCTATTTCGGGTTCCAAAGGGTGTGGAACGAGGGAACGATTGGCGTGCGCCAAGCGGCGCGCATCCTACACTGGCTTTCAACTGGCCGTACAGTGGACAGCGCAATGGCCGGACATTGGGCAATCCAAGTTCACTTAAGTTCTTTGCTCGCGGCGTTGTAGCTCAAATTATCGTGCCAAGTAGCCTATTTAATCAGGCTTGGCCGCCGTTCATACCACAAAGATGCTCTTCGCCAGCGCCCGCCCTATAATGCGCGCCGGTTTTTAGGGTAATGGTCATGAGTACAGAAGATCCGCGGTTTGCTGGCGTCGCTCGTTTGTATGGCATCGAAGGTCTGGCGCGCTTGCGTGCGGCCCATGTGGCGATCGTCGGGGTCGGCGGAGTCGGCTCCTGGGCGGCGGAAGCCATCGCCCGTTGCGGAGTGGGCGAGATCTCGCTGTTCGACCTGGACGATGTCTGCGTCAGCAACAGCAATCGACAGTTACATGCATTGGACAGCACCGTTGGTCAGGCCAAAGTCGAGGTGATGGCTGAGCGCCTGCGCGGGATCAATCCCGACTGCACAGTGCACGCGGTGGCCGATTTTGTCACGCGCGAGACCATGGCCGAGTACATCACGCCGGACATCGATTGCGTGATCGACTGCATCGACAGTGTCAACGCCAAGGCCGCGCTGATCGCCTGGTGCAAACGCCGCAAGATCCAGATCATCACCACCGGCGGTGCTGGCGGGCAGATCGACCCGACGCTGATTCAGGTCTGTGACCTGAACCGTACCTTCAATGATCCGTTGGCCTCGAAAGTGCGCTCGACCTTGCGCCGTGATTATGGCTTCTCGCGCACAGTGACCCGCCATTACAGCGTTCCGTGCGTATTTTCCACCGAACAACTGCGCTATCCGAAACCGGACGGCAGCATTTGCCTGCAGAAGAGTTTTGTCGGCGACGGCGTGAAGCTCGACTGCGCCGGCGGTTTTGGCGCAGTGATGATGGTGACGGCGACCTTCGGCATGGTCGCGGCGACCAAGGCTGTGGACAAGATCGTTGCCGGCGTGCGGCGGCCGGCGGATCGGGTAAAACCAGCGGTTTAAATGTAGATCGTTCCCGCGCTCCGCGTGGGAATGCCTCAATGGACGCTCTGCGTCTGCTCTTGTGACGCAGAGCGTCACGGGCTGCGTTCCCACGGAGCGTAGGAACGATCATCAGTAGCCAGCCAACTCCCGCATCCGCTGCAACACTGCATTCAACCCATTGCTGCGCGACGGCGACAACTGCCGGGCCAGGCCCAACTGGTTGAACCAGTCCGGCAAGTCAACTTGCTGCAAATCCTCGGCAGACAAACCATTGACCCGCGCCAGTAGCAACGCCACCAATCCGCGAATCAGCCGCGCATCGCTACTGGCGGCGAATTGCCAGTGGCCGTCCTGCAAACTACCGATCAACCAGACCTGACTTTCACAGCCATGTACCCGGTTGGCGTCGGTCTTTTTCTCGTCGCTCAAGCCTTGCAATCGATCGCCCCACTGCATCAGCAGCCGTGCTCGCTGCTCCCAGCTGGCGGCGCTCTGGAAGGCTTCCAGTGCCGTCACGGCATCGGCGGGCAAGCTCATCGCAACAGCTCCAGGGCTTGATCGAGGGCTTCGAAGAAGCGCTCGAGGTCCTCGGAGTCGTTGTAAAGCGCCAGGGACACCCGAATCGCTCCCGGCAGTGCAAAGCTTTTCAGCAATGGCATTGCACAGTGATGGCCAGCACGCACGGCAATGCCCTGCTCGGTCAGTAGATGCGCAAGGTCAGAGTTGTGTACGCCCTCGACGACAAAACTGGCCAGCGCCACCTGCGGTGTGCCCAGCAGACGAATGCCCTTGCGCGCGAGCAGGCCATGCAGCAGATAGGCATGCAAGGCGGCCTCATGGGCGTTTACCGCTTGCTGATCGAGCCCATTGAGGTAATCCAGGGTCGCGCCAAGGCCGATCACACTGGCAATCGGCGGCGTTCCGGCTTCGAAACCAAGCGGGGCGGGGCGGAAGGAGGCGTGCTGATAGTCCGCGTTCTGCACCATTTCGCCGCCAAACTGCCAATGCCGCAGTTGGTGCAGCGCCTCATTACGGCCGTAGAGCACACCGAGGCCGTCCGGGCCGTAGAGTTTGTGGCTGGAAAACACGTAGAAGTCACAGCCCAACGCCTGCACATCGTGTCGTCCATGAACGACGCCTTGAGCACCATCGACCACGGTCATCGCGTCATGGGCATTGGCCATCGCCAACAGCGCCGGCAACGGCTGCCAGGCACCGAGTACGTTGGACAACTGGCTGACTGCCAGCAGGCGAGTACGCGGGCTGATCAGGTTTGCCGCGGCGTCGAGATCGATCAGGCCATCGGCGTCCAGTGGCAGGACGATCAGCTCAAGGCCGCGACGCAGGGCCAGCTGTTGCCAGGGCAGCAGGTTGGCATGGTGTTCCAGGGCGCTGATGACAATCTCATCACCCGGATTGAATTGGTGTTCCAGGCCATAGGCCAGGAGATTCAGCGCGGAGGTCGCGCCGTGGGTAAAAATGATTTGCCCGCTATTGCCGACATTCAGCCACTGGGCAACCTTGCTGCGACTGTCCTCAAACGCCTGGGTGGCGTGAGCGCCGGGCAGGTGTTGGGCTCGATGCACATTGGCTGCGCCGTTGGCGTAGTAGTGCGTCAGAGCGTCCAGCAGGGCTTGGGGTTTCTGAGTGGTGGCGGCGTTGTCCAGATAGGTCTGGTCTTGCCGTTGCAGAGCGGCGATGGCCGGGAAATCGGCGCGCCAGGGAGAGGGCACAAGCAT
>JAPLSD010000812.1 GCA_026398835.1 Pseudomonas sp. | reverse complement strand
GGAAATCACCGACCGCACCGGCAATCAGTGGAAATTTCGCTTCAGCTGCCCGAAAGCGCAGGGCACCGGTGTCGCCACTTTCCTTAGTGATCGAGAGTTCACCACCAAGGTCAACGGCACCTTCAATGCCACCGGCATCCAACAGAAGGGCAGCCTGGATACCCGCGCGGTGTGGATGGGGCAGGATTGCGGAACCGTTAAACCGAGAGCCTAAATGCTTCGCGGGCAAGCCATGCTCTCACAGGGTTTGCGCATGATCGCCTGACGGGTTCTTGCGAATCATGGTTTGCTCAAGGCGTCGTACAGGGTGTTGAGGTTGTATTCGAACAGCCCGGCGAAAGTGCTCGCCGGACCTTCCGCCGCGAGGGCGTCGGAGTACAAGGTGCCGCCGATATGCGCGCCGCTTTCTTCGGCGATTTGCTTGAGCAGACGTGTGTCCTTGATGTTTTCCATGAACACTGCTTTGACCTTGGCCTGGCGAATCTGGGTGATCAGCGCGGCGACTTCGGCGGCTGAAGGTTCGCGCTCGGTGGACAAACCTTGAGGCGCAATGAAGTCGATGCCATAGGCCTGACCGAGATAGCCGAAAGCGTCATGGGAAGTGACGATCTTGCGATTGCCCGGCGGCAGCGAACCAAGCTTGGTTTTGGCTTCGGCCAGCAGACGGTAGATCTGTTTCAGATAGGTTTGGCTGTTGCGCTCGTAGTCGGCTTTGTTCGCCGGATCAGCCGCGACCAACGCCTTGGTGATGTTGCTCACATAGAGCTCGGTGTTTGCCAGGTTGTGCCAGGCGTGCGGGTCGGGAATGGTTTCACCGTCTTCATTCAGAGTCCGCGGGATGACGCCACGGCTGGCGGTGATCACCGGAGTTTTGGTCTCGGTGCTAGTAATCATGCGATCCAGCCATGGCTCGAAACCAAGGCCATTCTTGATGATCAGCCTGGCCTTGAGCAGCGCTTTAGCGTCGTCCGGGGTTGGCTCGTAGGTGTGGGCGTCGGCGTCCGGACCGACCATGTTAGTGATCTGAATATGCTCGCCGCCGACCTGATGGGTCATGTCGGCGAGGATGCTGAAGCTGGTGACCACCTGAAGTTTCTCTGCCGCCGAGGCTGTCGAGAGCGACAACGGCAGCAGCAGACTGAACAGCACGAGTAGAGCGCGCATCGGGAAACACCTCATTGGAATGTGAGCAAAGTCGGGCGGCGCAGCAAACCGTGCACTGGACCGAACACCACGGACAGCAAGTACAGAGCGCCAGCCACTAGCACGATGGCCGGGCCGCTGGGCAGCGAGTAGTAGAACGACAGCAACAGACCGAGCCATACCGAGAGGCAACCGAGCATCGCGGCGATGACCATCAACACTGGCAAGCGTCGACTCCAGAAGCGCGAAGACGCAGCCGGCAACATCATCAAACCGACCACCATCAGCGCGCCAATGGCCTGGAAACCGATCACCAGATTCAGCACCACCAGGGTCAGAAACAGTCCGTGAGCCAACGGCCCGAGCCGGCTGACGGTTTGCAGGAAAAGCGGGTCGAGGGTGTCCAGCAGTAGCGGTCGATAGATCGCCGCCATGGCAATCAGGCTGAAACCCGAGACCCACAGCATGCCGGTCAAGGTCGCTCCATCGACGGCGAGTGCCGAGCCGAATAGCAGGTGCAGGAGGTCCAGACGCTTGCCGGCGATGCCGAGAATCAGCACACCGCTGGCTAGCGAAATCGGGTAGATCGCCGCGAGACTGGCGTCTTCCCTTAAGCCGGTACGGCGGGTGATCCACGCGGCGAGACCGGCCATGCTCAGGCCGGCTCCGAGGCCACCAATGGTCAGTGCCGGCAGACTCAAACCGGCGAACCAGAAGCCCAATGCAGCCCCTGGCAAAATCCCGTGAGCCACCGCATCGCCGATCAGGCTCATGCGCCGCAGAATCAAAAACACCCCGAGCGGAGCGGTGCTACAGGCCAATACCAGACCGCCGAGCAAGGCTCGACGCATGAACACGAACTCGTGGAATGGTTGCCAAAGTTGAGCGGCGACGACCATATCAAGCGACCTGCGTCTGAGGTTGTTGCTTGATCAGTTCGACGCTGGGCGCAAGTACGCAACCGCTGCTTTTGATCAGCAGGGCTTGAGGAATGTGTTGGCGCACAGCGGCCAGATCATGGCAGACGACGACCAGCGTCCTGCCTTCGGCATGCCAGGTGTGGATGTGTTTCCAAAGCAGTGCCTGGCCGAGTTCGTCGAGTGCGGCGTGGGGTTCGTCGAGCAACAGCACCGGTGCTTCGGCGAGACTCAATCGGGCGAGAAGGGCGCGTTGCAGTTCGCCGCCAGACAAGGCCATCAATGGGCGATGTTCCAGGCCACTCAGATGCCAGTCTTCCAGCACTGCCCCCAGGCGTTGGCTGCGCACGTGGGGAGTTTGTTTATTGCCCCAGAATCCAGCGGCGACCAGCTCTTGCAGACTGATGGGGAACTGTCGGTCCAGATGCTGTTGTTGCGGTAGAAAAGACAAACTGCCGCGCCGTGGAACATCCAGTTCGACGTTGCCAGCCAGCGGTCGTTGTAACCCGGCGATAACTTTCAACAGGCTGCTTTTGCCCGAACCGTTGGCGCCAACTACCGCGGTCAGGCTGCCGTTCGCCAGTTCGAAGGTGACCGGGGGAGTGAGAGGCTGACCGGGTGCGCCCCAGCGTAAAGCCTGGCAACGGATCATGCAGCCTCCCAGTTCCAGCGGCTTTCAGCCACGGCGTCGTGGGCGTGTAGGCTTTCGGCGTGGATGACTCGCAGGTGGAAGGCGTTGATGCCGAGGGATCTTTTCAAGGCCAGGTTCAAACGTCGGGCGGCGTCTTCGCAGAACATCAAATTCTGACCATTGGCCAAGGCGAAGGCTTGTTCGTCGGCACGTTTCACCGCGGTTTGAACGACAGTGCCGAGTGCTGCTTCGGCGTCGTTGATCACTGCGATCAACGGCAGGCCTTCGAGGTAGTCGTCCAAACGCAACTGCATCTGTGCACTGCTGCGCTGACTGTGAGGCGTTGCGACGATGCCCTTTGACGATCCGAGCCACGCAAGGACGTCGGCGTGCAGCAACGCTTTGTTGGCAAAGTCATCGACAAATTGCTGCTGAATTAACTGCCTCGAAAGCGCAGCTGAGCAGGGGCAGGTTGAGGAATAAGTAACCTCGATTTTTAGTTCCACGTGGAACATTGCGTTTTTAAGCCGCGCTTGGATGCTCACCGGATAGGTTTTCCAACCGGCCAGCGGGCTGACCAATGCTGGCCGTTTGAGCAATAGATCAGTGTGAATCCGCAGGAAAGCGCTGCTCGACAAACCGTCATGGCTGTCGAGAAAACGTTGCAGAACCCGACGTAAAAGCAGTGGTGTAAGGTTTTCCTGTTCGAGCATTTCCAGCGCCAGATACAGACGTGACATATGAATGCCGCGCGTCTCGCCATCATCGAGGCTGACGCCGGCATCCGCTTTTGCGCTGATTCGCTGGCCATCGAACAACACCGGTAGAGCAATGCCGCACATGCCCACCCAATCGAGTGGCAAGGCTTGGCGTGAGGACTGCGCGGCGATATCCGGCAGAGTCAGCGCGTTCATAAGCAGGTCCATCGTTGGAAATGATTCGACATGTTATATTATAACTTTACAGTCGACGATGTCTTTTTTCTGAACGGCCTTTCATCACGTCAAGTTGAGTACGGACGCTCCCTTATCAGCGGTACATGTCATGCACAGACGTCAATTGCTCAACCTGCTTATGGCCAGTGTGGCCTTCGCTTTACCGCTGGGAGTGTCCGCCACGCAAATCCGCAATGCCCGGCTCTGGCGTTCGGATGACAAGCTGCGGCTGGTGCTCGATCTGAGCGGACCAGTGCAGTACAAGACCTTCTCGCTGACCGAGCCGCAACGGCTGATTATCGAATTGAGTGGCGCGCGCCTGAGTGGCGACTTCAATCAGTTGGCGCTGGCCAACACGGTGATTCGTTCGATCCGCTCAGGGCACTTAGGGCAAGGCGATACACGGATCGTGCTCGACCTCACCGGGCCGGTGCAGCTCAACAGCTTTCAGTTGCCGCCGCAGGACGGGCAGGGTCATCGGCTGGTACTCGATCTCACCAGCAGTGCCCACGTGCCGATACAGATTGCCGCTGCGCCTTTGGTTCCGCGTGAAACACCGGTGGATAAAGCTCATCCCAAGCGCGACATCATCGTGGTGGTCGATCCCGGCCATGGCGGTAAGGATCCAGGTGCGGTTGGCGCCAAGGGTGAGCGCGAAAAAGATGTGGTGCTGTCCATCGCGCAACTGTTGGCCAAGCGACTGAAACGGGAGAAGGGTTTTGATGTGAAGCTGGTGCGTAACGATGACTTCTTCGTGCCGCTGCGAAAACGCGTGGAGATCGCCCGCAAGCACAACGCCGACATGTTTATCTCGGTGCATGCCGACGCCGCGCCAAGGCTTACAGCGTCCGGAGCTTCGGTGTATGCCTTGTCCGAGGGCGGCGCGACTTCCGCCACGGCGCGCTTCATGGCGCAACGGGAAAACGGCGCTGACTTGTTGGGCGCCACCAGCCTGCTCAATCTGAAGGACAAGGACCCAATGCTCGCTGGGGTGATTCTCGATATGTCGATGAACGCGACCATCGCTGCCAGTTTGCAGTTGGGCGGCACGGTGCTCGGTAGCCTCGCAGGGATCACCACGCTGCATCAGAAGCGTGTGGAACAGGCTGGTTTCGCGGTGCTCAAATCGCCGGACGTGCCTTCAATCCTGGTGGAAACCGGCTTCATCTCCAACAGCCGCGACAGTCAGCGACTGGTTACCCCACGACACCAGCAGGCGGTGGCCGACGGCTTGTTCGAAGGGTTGCAGCGCTACTTCCAGAAGAATCCACCGGTCAACAGCTACATGGCCTGGCAGCAGGATCAGAAAAGAAACCAGGTCTAACAACCGCTAATACGGCTGCAAGTGAACTTGGCACTGGTGCCACCGGAACTGGAGAACCGGTTGACGGTGGTCCAGCCAACACGGCGGCTGTAGCCGACCCAGGCTTCGCCGTCGGAAGCGATGCCGGTGAAGAACGTCAGTTGCCCGTAACGACTGTTGGTCTGCGACCAGTAACGTTTGCCGATTACTTCGAAACCCCGCAGATACGTGGTGCTGCCGGCCGTGGCGACGCTGTAGGCATTGCCATCGGCATCCACGCAGGCCAGCAGGTTGGCGCTGCGGGTGCAGTTGGCGAGCGTGCTCGGCAGTTGCGCGAAGGTGTTGCTCGCGGCAAGCAGCGCAAGGCCCAACAGCGTGCATTTCAGAGTGTTGCGCATGGGGTTTCTCATGAGGCGGGTTGGCGCAAGCATTGCGCCCTTCGGCGCTGGTAACAAGAGGGTATTGGCTAAATTGCATTGTTATACTATAACATAAAATAAGTCCCGCCCTGATGAGACACCCTGATGCCCAATCGCCTTCCCGTTACTGTGCTGTCCGGCTTTCTCGGCGCCGGTAAAAGTACGCTGCTCAATTACGTTCTGCGCAACCGCGACAACCTTCGGGTGGCGGTGATCGTCAACGATATGAGCGAGATCAACATCGACGGCAGCGAGGTTCAGCGCGATGTCATGCTGAATCGCGCCGAGGAAAAACTCGTCGAAATGAGCAATGGCTGCATTTGCTGCACCTTGCGTGAAGACTTGCTGGAAGAGGTCAGCAAGCTCGCCAAAGAAGGTCGATTCGATTACCTGCTGATCGAATCCACCGGTATATCCGAGCCTTTGCCGGTGGCGGAAACCTTCACTTTCCGTGATGAGGAAGGCCAGAGCCTGGCCGACATCGCCCGACTCGACACCATGGTCACGGTGGTCGACGGCATGAATTTCCTGCTCGACTATCAAGCGGCCGAAAGCCTCGCCTCCCGTGGCGAAACCCTGGGCGAGGAGGATGAGCGATCGATCACGGATCTGTTGATCGAGCAGATCGAGTTCGCCGACGTGATTCTGATCAGCAAAATCGATCTGATCAGCCGCAGCGACCGCCAGGAGCTGATCGCCATTCTCGAACGGCTCAACTCCCAGGCAGAAATCATCCCGATGGTGATGGGTGAAGTACCGCTGAAGAAGATCCTCAATACCGGGCGTTTCGACTTCGAACGTGCCGCTCAGGCGCCGGGCTGGTTGCAGGAATTGCGCGGTGAGCACGTGCCGGAAACCGAGGAATACGGCATCGCCTCGACGGCTTATCGGGCGCGACGTCCCTTCCATCCACAGCGCTTTTTCAGCTTCATCGACCGCCCGTGGGTGAACGGCAAACTGCTGCGTTCCAAGGGTTTTTTCTGGCTGGCCAGCAAGCATCAGGATGCTGGAAGCTGGTCCCAGGCTGGCGGCTTGATGCGTCATGGCTTTGCCGGACGCTGGTGGCGATTCGTGCCGAAACCGCAGTGGCCACAGGACCAGGAAAGCATCTCGGCGATCATGGAAAACTGGACCGCCGCCACCGGTGATTGCCGTCAGGAACTGGTGTTCATCGGTCAGAACATCGACTTCGCCCAGCTCAATGCCGAGCTTGATAGCTGCCTGCTGACCGACGACGAAATGGCCGTGGGCGTGGAAGGCTGGCGACTGATGGTCGACCCTTTTGGCCCTTGGCATGAAGAGGTGGCGGCTTGATGCTCGCGTCCAGTTTGAAGCTGCGCCCGATAATTCGTCAGGTCCGGGGTGAGACACCAGAAGCGCTCACTCAGATTCTGGACGACGGAGTGAATCTAGCTGTCTGGCAACGCCACCTGCCAGTGCATGTCGCCGATTTCGGCACGCTGCTGCTGTCCTTGGGTGAGCCACTGGCCGAATCATTATCGCTGGAGTTGGCCAATGAAGATTCAGAACCGAATCTGCAAGGCCTGGCCTCAGGCTTCAGCGACCTGGAGGGCTACGAAGGTTTTATCGCCGACATCTCCTGGCTGGTCAGCGCCTTCGCCTGTCTGCTGGGCGCCAAGCGCATCGGCCTGCGCCTGCGGGTGCTGGACAAGGCCATGTGCCCGCGTTTCCACGTCGATCATGTGCCCGTGCGCTTGATCACCACTTTTGCGGGCATCGGCAGCCAATGGTTGCGTGAAGGGGTGATGGATCGTCGGCAGCTGGGCAAGACCGACGCCGAGCCGCTGGATGACTCAAAGATTCAGCAAGTCGCCTGTGGTGAAGTGGCCTTGCTCAAGGGTGAGAAATGGCACGGCAATGAAGGTTTCGGCCTGATCCATCGCTCACCGCAACTGGCACCGGGAGAACGCCGACTGATCCTGACCCTCGACTGGCTGAGCTAGG
>JAPLSD010000773.1 GCA_026398835.1 Pseudomonas sp. | reverse complement strand
ACCGCTGGCCTGCGCTCTGCGAATGCCGCCAGCCCCTCATCAAAGTCGCTGCTCTCACACGCCTGTCGACGCAGTTCTGCGATCTGTTCCATCGCCTGGACGGGCATCGGTTGCAGGTCTTCGAGGATGCGCAACTGCTCCTTGACGGCCGCGATGGCCAGCGGCGCTTTGCCGGCGATAGTGCGTGCCAGGTCAAGCGCAGTCGCCTCGAGTGCGTCGCTGTCGACCAGCCTGTTCACCACACCGAAGCGTTCAGCGCGTTCTGCATCGAGCTTCTGTGCGCAGAAAAACATTTCCTTCAACACGTGAATCGGCAGGTTGTTGAAGAAGCGCAGCAGCCCGCTCGTTGTGTAAGGCAAGCCGATGTTTGCCGGAGTCATCGCAAAGCTCGCACTGCGATCCGCGACGACCAAGTCGCAACTCATCACCAGGTCGACCGCGCCTCCCCACACCGAGCCGGAGACCATGGCAATTACGACGCCGGGGTAGGCGCGGATGCGGCGCAGCACGTGTTCGAGTGGCTTGCCATAGGCAATGGGGTCGCGGTCATGTTGCAGTTCGCGGATGTCGTGGCCGGCGCTCCAGACGGGCTGGCCCACTTCGCTGCCCAGTATCACCACCGGTATGCGTTGTGACGCCAGTGCGGCGAGGCTTTCGTCGAAGGCCGTCAGCAGTTGTGCGCTGAGGGCGTTGCGGTGGGTGGGGTTCCTGAAGACCAACCGCCCGATTCGGTCATCGACAATGTTGACGGTCACGGTGGCGGAAGAGGTTTGCGTCGGGGTCATTGTGCTGTTCCTATTGATTGTCCGGAAGCCATTGCTGGCGAATCGTTTGTGTCCTGGTACACGGCCTTCGCGGCCAGCAGTGCGTTGATCGACGCGGCGTCGAAACCTGCCTCGCGCAGTACTTCGAGGGTGTGTTCTCCCAGGAGAGGCGGTGGTCGCTGGCTGACGCCAGGCGCAGGTTCTGCTGCGTCTGTGGCGCTGAACACGGGGGTCACGACTTGACGCAGTGCGCCGAGTGTTGGGTGCATGAGTGTCTTGGTCAGTTGGCTATGCAGCACCTGCGGGTCGTCAAACACTTCGTCGAGTGTGTTGATCGGGCCGGCGGGCAAGCCTGCCTCGATGAACAGTTCGGTCCACGCTCGTTTGCTGCGGGTTTTTAAGCGGCTTTCCAGGATAGATTTCAATTCGTCACGCCGCGCGACCCGGGCTTCATTGGTCGCGAAGCGCGGGTCGTCCGGCAGCGTGGGTAAATCGAGCAGCACGCATAAACGTCCCCACATGGCCGAGGTGATCGGCGCCAGATTGAGCGGGCCGTCCTGCGTCTGGAACACGCCGTAAGGCGCAATGACTGAATGGGCGTTGCCCGTGCGGCGGGGGACATCGCCCAGGCTGAGGTAGCGTTGACCGTGCACACTTAACAACCCGACCAGACTGGCCAGCAACGACGTGCTGACGTGCTGGCCGTGCCCGGTGCGTTCGCGCTCCAGCAGGGCGGCCAATACCGCCGTCACCAGCCACATGCCCGAGGTCAGGTCGCCGATGGCCGTGCCGGTGCGGGTCGGGTCGCCATCGACGAAACCCGTCAGGCTCATCAACCCCGAGTAGCCTTGGGCGATCTGGTCGAAACCTGGCCAGCTGCTCATCGGTCCGTTGGCGCCAAAGGCGTTGATGCTGCCCATGACCAGCCGCGGATTACGCGCGCTGAGCACGTCATAGCTGAGCCCCATGCTATCGAGGGTGCCGGGTTTGAAGTTCTCGATCACGACGTCGGCATCATCGATCAGCCGCTGGATCGTGGCCAACCCTTGGGGATTGCGGAAGTCGATGCACATGCCGCGTTTATTGCGATTGCACGATAGATAGTAGGTGCTCACGCCCCGGTCGAACGGGCCCCAAGTCCGACTCATGTCACCGGTCGGGCCGGGCTCGATTTTGATCACATCGGCACCGAGGTCCGCCAGCACCATGGTGCAGAACGGCCCCGACAGCGCACGGCTCAGGTCGACGATCTTCACGCCTTGCAAAGCTTGCATACGGTTCTCCAGTGAATGTTTGAGCGGTGCTGTTTCAGGTGCGCGCTATTGCGGCAACGGCTGATCACGGGTTTCAACGGCAAACGGCAGGATCAGAATGCCGATCACGAAGGCTGCGGCAGTCCAGGCGATTGGCGCTCCCAGCGAGCCATACCAGTGGATCGCAGCGGCCAGCAGGAAGTTGACGCCCGCGCCGATGAAGCGGCCGACCGAGGCATTGAAGGCGAACGCCGTGGCGCGGATCCGGGTCGGATACTGCTCGGGCAGCCAGAGTGAGAAAATCGCGAAGTTACCGCCGAAGAAACCGAGGAACACCAACGACACCATGAACAGATTGAGGCCGTCGTCCATGTAGAACACCCAGCCGAACGCGAAGACGATCGACGTGGCCATGCCGGCGAAGTAGATGCCCAGCGCAACCCGTCGCCCCAGTCGTTCGGCCAGCCATGGCGCCACGAGGCAGCCGAGGATGGTGCTGAGCGACAGCACGGCCGCGCCAATCGACGCCAGGTGCACCGCCCCGACATGATCGATACCGGCGCGTGTCGCCAGTGTCACGACGGCAGTCGCTTCGTAAACCGAGCCGGCCCACAACCCGACAATGGCGACTCCGACCAGGGCAGAGCTGGTCAGCGTGCGTCGGCGAAAGGCCGGTGCAAAGATTTCCCACCACGACATGTGTGCGGATGCGGATGCGGTTGGGGAGTGGGAGTGTTCGACGTGGTGTGCCGCCTTGCGAGTCTGGACAGGTTCTTTCACCTTCAACACGGTGTAGATCGCCACCGCTGCCGGCGCGAGGCCGCATAGAAACATGACGCGCCAGCCATAGGTTGCACCGACGGTGTAGTTCAGCAACGCAGCAATAAAAAAGCCGAAGTAGTAGCCCGTTTGCAGGTAGCCCGCGCCCATCTTGCGCCGGTCCTCCGGCCAGCTCTCAGCCACGTAGGTGCCGGCCAGTGCCCACTCGCCGCCGACACCGATCCCGGCAATCAGCCGAAACGCCGCCAACTGCCAAATGTTTTCCGAGAAAGCCGCTGCCCCGGTAAAGAGTGAGTAGACCAGAATGCTGGCTGCCAGCATCTTCACCCGGCCAAAGCGATCGGCGAGCGGCCCCCAGATAAACGACAGGCCCCAACCGATCAGAAACAGCCCAAACAAGACAGAACCATACATAGCGATATTGGCGGGGGTTGGGGTAATGCCCGAGTTGGGGAGCAACTCGGTCATGGCAGGAATCAAAACCAGGGCGAAGATCACCGAATCCACACCATCCAGCACCCATCCGAGGTAGACGGTCCAGAAGCCGCGGATCTGCTCGCGGGTCAGGGGCGTTTTGATGGGTTTCACGCTTGTTGCTGATGCTGTTAATGCTCTAGACATTAAGATCTCCCATTGACCTTGATCAGGCCTATAGAAACGCTGCGTGGCTGTTGCGGCCGTTAGCGCTTCGATTGTTGTGAGACGAGTCTAGGCGTCGTATCTCATAAGCTTCAAATATGATATTCCTCTAATTTCATCGGAAAATTATATGGCTTTGGAGGTACGCATGGATCTGCGCCAGTTGCGGTATTTCATCAAGGTGGTTGAGTGCGGCAATATCACCCGCGCCAGTGAAGCGCTGCATATCGCGCAGCCTGCGATCAGCCAACAGATGCGCAATCTGGAACGGGATATGGACATGCAATTGCTCGAGCGCAGCGTGCAGGGCGTGATGCCCACCGCGGCTGGCCAGACGCTGTACCGGCATGCCATCGAGCTGCTGCGCCAGGCCGACGGCACTCGGGAACTGCTGCGTCAGGACGCCGAATTCCCGCAGGGAAAGGTATCGGTCGGCATGCCGTCGAGCACTGCTCGTATGTTGGCGATTCCGCTCGCTCGCACGATCCGCAGTCGCTATCCGGGTATCAAACTGGAATTGATCGATGCTCCGAGCGCCGACCTGGGAGGCCTGATCACTGTCGGGCGTGTTGCTCTCGCTGTGATTGTCGATGCGGTCGAAACCCGTGGCGTGGCCTCGCAGCGGCTGCTTACCGAAACGCTGTATCTGGTTGCATGGCCGGAGTTTTCGATACCGGATGAGCCAGTGACGATCGACGCTTTGGCGAAGATGCCGCTGGTTCTGCCCTGTGCACCGAACACGATTCGCAGTCGAGTCGAGTCGGCACTGCAGGAGGCCGGTCTGCACTGTGAGGTTGAGTTCGAAGCCAACTCCACGGACTTGTTGTTCGCAGCCGTTCTGGCAAGGCTGGGTGTCACAATCCTTCCTTGGGCGGCGGCCCATGTTGAACTTGATCAGCAAAAGCTCAAGCTGGCCAGGATCGATCATCGGCTGTTCACTCGTGATCTATCTCTGTGCTGGCCTGACACGGCCGTGCAGAGCAACGCTGTGCAAAAGGTCAAAGCGACCATTTTTGAACTTTTCGAGGAGTTTGGACGGCACTCGGGGTGGGCAGACGTAAAATGACGAGTCCAGTTGCATGCGCCTCGGGCAACGGTTCATAAAGTGACCGCTTTGGCCGAGCGCTACCTGTCATGACTGACTTCCCCAGGGCGCGGGATTGAGGCTAGGTGCTCTTGAGCCAGGTTTCGAAGCGAGTCGGTCCGATGATGGGGTTGCTCCCCGGTGTAAGCGATTGGTCGTTTATCGGCGCGCCGAAGTACGGAACGGTGTCGTCCGGGACAGCTTTACGCGAATCGTTGCTGTGTTGCAGGAACAACCTCACGAATTCGACCAGCGGCCAACGCTCAGGCCCGGCCACTTCCAGGGTCTGATTGCTGGGTGGTTGCACGGCTATCTTTGTCAGTGCCGCCGCGACATCGGTCGACGCAATCGGTTGCAAAGTAGCGGAGGTCAAACGGATGGTCTCGCCTTCCTGGACGCCTGAGTGCGAAATGGCATCGATGAACTCGAAGAACTGCGTCGCCCGCAGGATGGTGTAAGGAATGCCTGAGTCTTTGATAAGTTTTTCCTGAGCCATTTTGGCCCGGAAGTAACCACTTGCGAGCATCCGCTCGGTGCCCACTACCGACAGGGCGATATGGTGCTTGACTCCGGCAGCCGCCTCGGCCGCAAGGAGGTTGCGCCCGGACGTTTCGAAGAATTGGAGAACTGCAGCGTCTTCGAATGACGGCGAGTTAGCCACGTCAACGACAACATCGGCGCCTTGTAAAGCATTCTGCAGCCCTTCGCCGGTGATGGTGTTGACGCCGGTACTTGGCGCCGCAGCCAAGGCTGCATGCCCCAGATCTTGCAGGTTCTTGCAGAGTTTACTCCCGATCAGACCGGTGCCGCCGATGACAACGATTTTCATGTCTCATCTCCAGATGCGTGTCCAGTGGGTTGCGATGCGGCCCCATGTGTCAGCCGCTTGATCAGCATAGCTATCAAGCCCTGTTCTGATTTGTCGGAAATGGCCGACGGTCGGCTTTTCGTGGATCATCTGGCCCTCTCTCCAAACGCGCGACGCGGGTATGCAGAAGGTTGTGTAATTGCATGGACTTGACCACCCATTTGCATTGCCACTGACCAGTCAATTGCATTCGTGCTGACCAACCGTTTGCATTCGACTTGATCAGCACACGCGGTAGTGAGCACCGGCAGAGAACGGCCAGAAGTGGACACTCAGAAACTCAACCGTGCACCAGGTAGGCTCCGAACGGAACCCGATATCGCAGCTTCTTGCAGCTGCCAGGTGCGGGCTGATGCCCCGGTGGGCGATCAGGAAACCAGATTCGGCATTTACCCGGAGGCGGCCAATGGCCGCGGGGAATCTCAACCTCATCGTACGCGGGCTCTGGCTCGACGGAAGCCACTTGCAATTCTCCTTCGGCACGTGGCCTGCCACCTGTCGGCGAGTCCGATACCCGCTCCACCTCTGCACGAGCGAAGTTTCCAGCATGGCGCCCAGTGTCCGGAGTGGATTGTTCAGCAACGGCCATTTCTGCTTCGCGGCGCCTTTGGGTCTCCTCTTCGAGCCCCTTCTGTACTGCGACCAGGTCCTCTTTGGCGTTGGGTGGGGTACTCGAAGCCTGGGCTTGCTGCGCCGCCTGGATCAATTGGAAGTTGCGGTTGCGTAGCTGGACGTTGCGACCAACCCCCATGTTCGAGCGCGCCGCCAACGTTTCAGCCTGCTGGTACTGCCCCTGCTGAAGACGCAACACACCGAGGTAATGCAGCGTCGCGGGATTGTTCGGCTGGATATGCAGGGCACGCTCCAGCGTGGCAGCGGCTTGGTCCAACTGGCCATTTTCATACTGCCGCGAGGCGGTTTCGATTAGGGTGGTTGATGCGCTGTTACTTTGCGAGGGCGCTCTTCGCTCGGCAGCAACCGAACAAAGCGACGCGACGGCGCAGAACGCCAGGATGAGACCCGGCAGAAAACTCTTGGTTGGCATCAGGGGGCGGACTCGGCTGATCTCGGACGGCACTGCCGTAAAACAGGCCACAGCGCTGCTCGGCATCTCCGACACAGGGCCCCTATTGACCTGGCCAGTACCCTGAAGTTCCCGCTGCAACGGCCACCGCAACCAGTATCATTTTTACCACCCCATCAACTAAGCGTGATCAGTTGTTGCACTTCACGCTGGGGCAGAAAACGGCCAAAAGCAGGCATCCGCACATGCCGTTTCGGCCAGGTGCTTCTAAACGCTGCTCTGTAGATCACGGGTTTACAGACTTTGATAGCGCCGTTCGAAATCACTGGCCAGCTGTTCAAGGGTGACGCTCCCCAAGCGATCTATAAGCAATGCCTGCGCCGCATCAAACGCTTCGGTTAGCGCAGCATTCACCGCTTGTTCGACCAGGCATTCTGGATGGTCAGTCGACAAACCGATGGCGAAAAGCGAGGACGAGCCCAAGGCCTGATGGATGTTCAACAGTGTCATCTCTGCTAGCGGTTTCGCCAGCGTCCACCCTCCACGGTGCCCCTTTTCTGAGCGCACATAACCCTCTTCCTTGAGCAGCGCCATGGTCCGCCGAACCACCACTGGGTTGGTACCGAGCATCTGCGCGATGGTATCGGACGTGGCGGGCTGTTCATGGCGAGCCATGTGGATCAGCACGTGCAGCATGCGGGACAAGCGAGTGTCATTTCTCATGAATAGCGGACTCCTGAATTACTGGCAGTGAGTATCGCTCGATACAACATAAGTTACGAGACTGTTGACACGCCGACATCATGTAACTTACGTTGTGTCTAGAGTTCTTCGAGCAGGTCGAAGAACCAGGGAGACTGATCCATGGTTTATGACGTGATCATCGTTGGCGGCAGCTATTCCGGCATTTCCGCAGGTTTGCAACTGGCACGGGCGCGCCGGAAGGTGTTGGTGATCGACGCAGGTCAACGCCGTAACCGGTTTGCTCACAGCTCACATGGATTTCTTGGGCAGGACGGTCGTAATCCCGGCACGATTGCCAGCGAGGCACGTGCTCAGTTGCAGGCATACCCCACAGTAGAGTGGCTTTCACAACCCGCCATCCAGGCAACGTCGGACGATGGTGGATATGTGATAACAGCCGCGAACGGGGAACAATTCGCGGCGCGGCATTTGATCCTGGCCACAGGGGTGGTGGATGAGTTGCCTGAGGTTCCCGGGTTGTCAGAGCGCTGGGGTCAGCGAGTGTTTCATTGTCCGTATTGCCACGGATATGAATTGGACGGCAGACCGATTGGAGTATTGGCGGCTTCGCCAATGGCCATCCACCAAGCGCTAATGTTGCCCGACTGGGGACCCACAACCCTATTCCTCAACGAGATACTCGAACCTGATGCCGACCAGTTGGCAAAGCTGGCCAGGCGCGGGGTGGCGGTGGAGCGCGAACCTGTCCTGTCGGTTGGAGGGGAACAAGCCGATGTGACGCTCGCCAGCGGTCGTGTGATCAAACTTGCAGGGCTGTTCACTCAGCCTCGGACACGCATGGGCAGCCCACTGGCAGCGCAACTGGGGTGCGAGTTTGAAGCCGGCCCGACGGGTGAGTTCATCAAGGTCGATGCGATACGCCAAACAAGTGTCCCCGGCGTATTTGCCTGCGGGGATGCGGCAATAGCCGCAGGTAATGTGGCAATCGCAGTGGGTGATGGCGCACGCACGGGCGGCGCGGTACACCAGTCACTGATCTTTCGCTGAATACGGGTAGTAAGCGGACTCAGCGATGATGCACCCGGCACCGTGACCGCTTTGGGTCGCGAACGGCCCTTCGTGACCGGCAGAAATCGGCCAATAGCGGACGTCCTTGTGTCCTAAGTTCTGTCCTCCGTTGTGCTATCTACTCCAGGGATAGTGGTATCTCAATTCTGCACAACCGTACGCCCGGCCATGCGGCTAGGATATAGCCAGCTACAACTCCCCCGTACCGGATGCTTTGAACTTTCGCCCGGCACTAAAACAATAACAGGAGATCCCGGCATGCAAGGCTCTGCGCCCCTTATGTTCACTTTCAATTCGCTGCCATCTGCACTGCTCGAAACACTGACTGCGCTGCTCGGTGACAGGTTCAGTACTTCAGTGAGTGTTCGTGAGCACCACGGCAGCGATATTTCCGCCCTTGAACCAATGCCGCCGCAAGCGGTGGCCTTTGTGAACAGCCTTGCCGAGATCGTCAGTGTGCAGACGGCTTGTCACCATCATCGGGTGCCAATCATCCCCTATGGCAGCGGCAGCTCACTGGAAGGGTGGCTACATGCAGTACACGGCGGCATCTGCATAGATGTGTCGGGCATGAACCAGATCATCGAAGTGCGTATAGACGATATGGACGTCACGGTACAGCCCGGCGTGACCCGCAAGCAATTGAATGCTGCTCTGCACGGTACTGGCTTGTTCTTCCCTGTCGATCCGGGGGCCGATGCCTCATTGGGTGGCATGGCGGCCACCCGGGCTTCGGGGACCAACGCGGTGCGCTACGGAACAATGCGCGAAAACGTTCTGGCCATGACGGCAGTCCTTGCCGACGGCCGTGTGGTGAATACCGGGGGCCGGGCACGCAAGTCGTCGTCAGGCTATGACCTCACTCACCTTTTGGTAGGCTCCGGCGGCACCTTGGCCACAGTTGCCGAACTTACGGTGAAACTGCACCCGATCCCGGAGGCCATTTCGGCGGCAGTCTGCAACTTTCCCAGTGTCGACGACGCTGTTCGCACTGTTATCCAGGCCATCCAGCTGGGCATACCGATGGCCCGCATCGAGCTGATCGACGCACTCACGGTTCGCGCGCTGAATGCCTATAGCAAGACCTCACTGCAAGAAGCTCCCTCCCTATTCTTCGAGTTGCATGGATCCGAGTCCAGCGTCAAGGAGCAGGTGGAAACGCTTCGGATGCTTGCCGACGAACAGGGTGGACAGGACTTTAAATGGGCACTGCATCCCGAAGACCGCAGCCGGCTATGGCAGGCACGGCATGATGCCTACTTCGCCGCACTGGCGCTGCGCCCAGGATGCCGCTCGGTCACGACCGATGCTGTAGTGCCCATCTCGCGACTGGCCGAATGCATCGAGGCGACTGCCATCGACCTGCAGGAGCACGACTTGTTGGCCCCCATATTCGGCCACGTTGGCGATGGAAACTTTCATGCAGTGATCCTTATCGATCCGGATGATCCGGCACAAGTCGAACGGGCTGCCACCGTCGCTCACCGTCTGGCCGACCGTGCCATTGCCATGAACGGCTCGTGCACCGGTGAACACGGCGTCGGCCTGACCAAGCAATCCTTCTTGCTCTCGGAATTTGGTCAGAATGCGGTAGACACCATGGCTGCCATCAAGGCAGCGTTGGACCCGCAGCAATTGATGAATCCCGGGAAGATCTTCGCTCGTGGTGCACCGTTGGCGTAATCCGAGATTGCTAGAGGTTCACTTATGGAAATCCGCCAGCTTAAATACTTCCTGGCCGTCGCTGATGCGGGCAGCTTTTCACAGGCGGCCCGCAAAGTACTCATCGCGCAATCAGCGCTGAGCAAGCAGATGTGCGCGCTGGAGGCAGAATTGGGTGTCACGCTGTTCCATCGCAGCAATAGTGGCATCGTCGTCAACGAGACCGGCAAGGTCTTTTACGAGTATGCCTTGGGCATTCTCAAGCAACTGCGCGATGCCAAGGCGGCGGTTCTGCCAGGGCATGGAGTGTTGACGGGTTCCATCATTGTGGCGCTGCCCCAGAGTGTGTCACCGATCATTGCCCTACCGCTGCTGCAGGCTGTGGGCCAGACCTACCCTCAGGTGGAGCTGCAATTGAATGAAGAGTTGACCGGCAATCTGGTCGACCAGTTGATCCGTGGCAGTGTAGACATCGCGCTGTTCACACCAACGGGATTGCCCGCGGAAGTGAGCTTTACGCCACTGATTGAAGAGGATCTTTATCTGATCCATCGCGTCAATGATCCTGAGGCGCCACCACCAGGAGAGGTGACCCTGGCCCAAGCGGTGGCGCGGCCACTGGTATTTCCCGGCAAGGCCCACAGCCACAGCACCCGGGCCGTTGTCGACCAGGCGCTGCAACAGCAACAGCGAGCACCGGCCGCAGTGGCCATGGAAGTCAACTCGGTCAACATCCTCAAAAGTGCCGTCGAGGCTGGCATTGGACCGACCATCATGCCGCTCAATCCGGTGGTGCGGGAGATCGCTGAAGGGCGACTGGTTGCCCACCCTTTTGTCGCGCCTGGCGTGTTCCGGACGTTGGGTATCTGCACCTGCGGAACGCGACCTCCCAGCAACCTGCGGACTTTGATCGCGCAGTTGATAAGCCAGGTGGTGCATGACATGTGCCGATCCGGCGAATGGCCTTCGACACGTTTACTGCCTGCTACCTGAACAAGATTTTCATCTTCGCTTCGACAACAACAATAAAGAGGCTAGACATGAACCAACCTCCACTCCCTACGGGCGTGTTGCCCGACCACACCCTGAAATCAGCCTACCGCAAGACGGCTTGGCGGATTATCCCGCTGTTGATTGCCTGTTATTTGGTCGCTTATCTGGACCGGGTAAACGTCGGTTTCGCCAAGTTGCAGATGCTCGACGATCTGAAATTCAGTGATGCCGTTTATGGCTTGGGCGCGGGCATTTTCTTCGTCGGCTACCTGATGTTCGAAATCCCCAGCAACATCGCCCTGCACCGCTTTGGCGCTCGCCGCTGGATCGCTCGCATCATGGTGACCTGGGGACTTTTGTCGGCGGCGATGATGTTCATCGAGACGCCCCTGGCCTTCTACGCACTGCGTTTGCTGATTGGTATTGCCGAGGCGGGATTCTTTCCCGGCATCATCTTCTATCTCACCACCTGGTTCCCCACCCATCGACGCGGGGTGATGACTGCCATGTTCATTACGGCCCTGCCCGTCTCGAGCATGCTCGGCGCGCTTATCTCGGGTTTTATCCTGCAAAACCTCAACGGTGTTGCGGGTTACGCTGGCTGGCAGTGGCTGTTTGTCATTGAAGGGCTGCCTGCCGTAGTCCTAGGGGCGGCGGTATTTTTCCTGCTGCGCGACAGAATCGCCGATGCTCATTGGCTGACGCCTGAAGAGCGCCAAGGCATGCAGGCGGCCATCGATCGTGAGGCTTCGCAGAAACAAAGCCATCGCCTGCGCGACGGTTTGGTCAATCCGCAGATCTGGCTGCTCGGCGCCGTGTATTTCTGCCTGGTGCTGGGCCAGTACGTGATCAGCTTCTGGCTTCCGACCATCATCCGTAACAGCGGCGTGCAGCAACCGGCGGTTATCGGTGTGCTCAGTGCCATCCCTTATGCGGCAGCTGCAATCACTATGGTGCTGGTAGGGCGTAGTTCCGACCGGCGTGGGGAGTACCGCTGGCATTTGGCAATTTGCGCCTGCATCGGCGCACTGGGCATAGCCTTCGGCACCTATTTCGGCGACAACCTGTTGCTCGGCATGATTGGCCTGACCATCGGCACGGCCGCGATGGTCAGCAGCCTGCCGGTTTTCTGGGGCATGCCCAGCGCAGTGGTTGGCGGAGCAGCCGCCGCGACGGGCGTCGCGCTGATCAACTCACTGGGCAATATTGCCGGTTTCTTCAGCACGATTGTCGTGGGTTGGTTGACGCAAGTGACCGGCAATACCCACGCGGCGATGTACATCATGGCTTCGATACTGGTCGTCGGTGGTGTGCTCGGCTTGCTCGTTTACCACCTGCGCCCGACACCTGTCGCCCAGACAGTTTAAATAGCTGACAGCACTTCCGAGCCAATTTTAAAGCACATGCGCTGAGGCCTCAGTACGCCCTGATAAAACTGTCAGGGCCAGGCTGAACTCGTCTCGAAAAAACCTGCGCGCCTACAAAACAACAATTAAAAAAACAACAGGAGCACATAACAATGACAAAAACCTCCCCTGTAAATCCTTTAATGCTGTGCGCCATTGGCTGCTTGTTGGCCGGCCCGGGCACTGCTTTCGCTGACTTCCTGGCGGACAGCCAAGGAAACCTGAACGTGCGCAATTTCTACTTCAATAACGACTATAGAAATCAGCCGGGTCCTCAAGGCCAAAGCAAAATACGCGAGTGGGGCAATGGCTTCATGCTGGATCTCAAGTCAGGCTACACCGAGGGCACATTAGGCTTCGGGCTTGATGTACTCGGTACCCTGGGCGTACGCCTGGACGGAGGGGCAGGTAATCATCGGGGCAGTTCCATGTTTCCCGATGACAGCGATGGGAATGCAGTCCATGAGTTCAGCCGGCTCGGTGTCACCGCCAAGGCCAAATTATCGAACACCGAACTCAAGGTCGGAACGCTGCTCCCCAAACTGCCGATCCTGGTAGCGAACGACGGCCGACTGCTCCCGCAATTGTTCGAAGGCGCAATGTTGACCTCCAAACCCCTGGACAATTTGACTCTGGTTGGCGGGCGCATCAACGAAGCCACCGGGCGAGCGTCGACTAACCGTTCGGGGCTGGCCGTTGCTGGAGGGCGGCGTGAAAGCAACAATTTCTCTTTCGCCGGAGCAGACTATCAATTGAGCAAACCGCTTCTTCTACAGTATTACCATGCCCAACTCGAAAATTATTACGATCAAGACTTTCTTGGCTTGATACACACGTTCCCCATTGCCGAAGGGCAAACATTCAAAACCGATTTGCGCTACTTCCGAACCCGGTCGGAGGGGAAAAACGATAGTGCCCAAGGACGTGCCTCCGGTTACACACTCAGCGGCTTTGGCGATACCCCGGGCCGAATAGACAATGACACCTGGGCCGCGATATTCACCTACAACGTGGGCGGCCATTCGCTCACAGGTGGTTATCAGAGGGTGTCTTCCGGCAGCAACTTCACCCAATTGAACCAGGCCAGCACTGGCGAAGGTGCTGCCGGTTCCAGTACTTATCTGCCTACGGACAGATTCGTCTCAAGCTTCCTGCGGGCGGGCGAAGATACCGCGTTCGGCATGTATTCCTACAACTTCGTTGCTTCTGGATTCCCCGGCCTGACAGCGTCCGTTGGCTACTACCGTGGCACTCATATCATCCAGGCCGGTGCACAGGATGCTCAAGAGTGGGAGCGCGACATCATTGTTGACTACGTCATTCAAAGCGGCCGTTTGAAGGGGCTGGGATTCGGCGTGAAAAACGCGATGCTTCGTAGTGATGTGCCGAGTGACGGCGCCCAGGATCAGACGCGACTCGTGATGTCCTACACACTCCCCTTGTTTTGAATTCGAACCCATCAAGGGTTTCCTTACTACAGCCCCGGCCGCGTTCGTGGCCGGGCGACGGTAATCATGATGACTATGACTCCAAGCACTGATGTCAGCAACTCTTCTGCGTCCAAGCTGGATGCTATCCGTAGCGTCGCTCTGCACATGTTCGTCAATGAGGGGTATCAAGCCGTGAGCTTGCGTCAGCTTGCCATGCACGCGGGGATGCAAGCGGGTTCGCTTTATCACTACATTGAAAGCAAGCAATGCCTGCTGTTCGAACTCATTGAGGAACATGAGTATCACTTGCTCCACTGCGTCAGCAAAACACCCCTCGCCCGCTTCGATCCAAGGTCTGCATTAGGGCACTACCTCGGCGCTTACTTGCGGTTCGCGTTGCCACGGCGCCAGTGGCACATATTGTCCACACGTGAGAGTTACTGCCTGGAAACCGCTCAACGAGCAAAAATAGAAGGATTACGCGCCAAGCAGGAGCAGCTTTTGAAAGACGTGATTTCGTTGGGTATTGTTGGCGGACGTTTCCAAGTCGATGACTTGAACATCGCGGTGGCAGCCGTGCGAGCCATGCTCAATGGCACGGTGTTGGGACCACTCAGCAATAATTTGAGCACGGAGGTACTCATCAAGGGAGTACAACGGATGGTTCTTCGGTCATTGGTCATTGACGGGAACTGACTCTTGGGCCTGTACCAATCCCGTTCCGCACAGGTTCATTGCGATTTGGACGAACAATTTCGGGGTTTCAGGGTTTGCCGGTCAACCTTGATTTTCATCGTGGTCTTGCTGGGTACGGTTGCCAGATGGTCGGGCATGCCATTGATGCAATTTCTCCGCTACTTCAAAGATGAAATTCTCATCACGCTTGGCACCTGTTCGACCGAAGCCGTGCTTCCGCGAATGATGGTGAAGCTTGAAAAGCTTGGCTGCAAAAAAATCGGTGATGGGCATGGTGTTGCCTACGGGTTACACATTCAATGCGGATGGCACCTGCATTCACCTCACCATGGCCGCCATCTTTATCGCCCAAGCGACCAATACGCCACTGAAATTTGTGGATCAGATGATTCTGCTGGGTGTATTCCTGCTGACTTCGAAAGGCTCGGCTGGGGGAGCGGGTGCGGGCTTCGTGACGCTTGCTGCAACGCTCACAACCATCCACTCAATCCCTCTCGTAGGTCTTGTTTGCTCTTGGGCATTGACCGGTTCCTGAGCGAAGCGCGGGCCGTGACCAACCTGATCGGTAATGGCATCGGCACCATCGCCATTCCATCGCCATCGCCATCGCCATCGCCAAGTGGAACAACTCGTTCGCCATGGTATCAATCCACTTACAGCTTACTGAGTCCAAGCTGCTTGATGCCACGCTCCCGTACAGATCCCTGCCCTAGGGAGCAATTCGCGGGTGTCTAACCAGTGGTATTTCATCTGATAAAAAGCTGCCAGCCTCGGGAGCTGTTGACACCCGACGAGTCAACACCTATTTTATGTAGCACACTACACAATAGTAGGCGATATATATGAGTTCGACATCACGAAGCGTGTCCACGGAGCTTTCCTTCGCGCTTAACGCTGCGGCGAACCGGATGGTTCGATTACATAAACCATTCCTCGAACCGTTAGGCCTGACCTTCTCACAGTACCTGGTCACGCTTGAGTTGCTGAACGGCTCGCCTCGCTCTGTGAGCGATTTATGTGATCGACTGGATATGGAGACCGGCACGCTTACACCGCTACTCAAGAGGTTGGAAGCTGCTGGAGTGATCACGCGCACACGTGATGCTTTCGATGAGCGCCGAGTGCTTATTGACCTCACGGAGCCTAGCCGTGCCATGGAGGATGAGCTTCGTAGTGTCACCGACAAGATCAGAACTGCGTGCCAGCTCACACCCGAAGACCTTGAGGAGCTTCATCGCACGCTTGAAGGCTTGGCGCGACCGGCAATCAGTTAGTTCCTGTTCCGGACGGGGCCATAAAAGCGGACTGCTTCGCAGAGCACTGGCAGCAGC
This sequence comes from Pseudomonas sp., assembly GCA_026398835.1. Classification (GTDB taxonomy): domain Bacteria; phylum Pseudomonadota; class Gammaproteobacteria; order Pseudomonadales; family Pseudomonadaceae; genus Aquipseudomonas. Next base: position 5,264 of record JAPLSD010000773.1, on the reverse strand, counting down.
GGATAAGGCACCAGAGCAAAGAATCGTGATGCGCTTATTGAAGAGTTCGCGAAGGGCGATGCACCGCTAAACCTTGTAAGTACGATCAGATGCACCGAGCTGTCGCTTACCCACTCTGATCAACCTGTCATGAAAACCTAAGCTCCAAAAGTTGATGAGGACTCTCCATGAAGATTGGAATTATTGGTAGCGGATTTATCGGGGGAACGCTGGCAAAACTGCTCAGCGCTGCCGGCCATACAGTAAGGGTTGCTAACTCGCGCGGGCCGAACACTGTCGATGCTGACGTGCTCTCCACGGGCGCGATGGCGGTCACGAAAGAAGAGGCTTTGGTTGGTGCTGAGGTCGTGATTCTTTCGATCCCTTTTATCCGAATCCCGGATATTAAACCGCTACTTGCCGGGCTTCCCGAAGCAAGCGTAATCATCGACACATCCAACTACATACCGGCACGCGACGAGCGATTGGACGCAATTGAGAATGGTCAGCCTGACAGTGTGTGGGCAGCCGAGCAACTTGGCCGTCCCATTGCAAAGGCCTGGAACACGATTTACTCCGCTTCGCTCAAAGAAGCGGGCAGGCCTGCCGGCGATCCAGAGCGCATCGCCGCCCCTGTCGCTGCGGATCGTGATCGCGACCGTGTTGTGACAATGTCGCTGGTCGAGGACTCCGGATTCGACGCCTACCATGCTGGCTCCCTTGCGGAATCGTGGAGACAGCAGTGCGGCACGCCCTGCTATTGCACTGAGGTAACGCTTGAGTCGCTGCCGCAGGCGCTGGCAGATGCGGATCTGGTGCGCTCTCGAAAGCGCCAAGATCTTTGCTTCGCAGTATATGAGGAGAGGTTTGGCACCATCGGAACAAATCCAAGCCGCGACTACATTGTTCAGCTTTCCAAGTTACTTTTTGCTTAACCCCCCCATTAGGGCACTTGGATAAAGCTCTCTCAAAAGGGAGAAGCATTTGAAACGCATAAGTTAAAACGCTGAGTGTTAATAGCCCAGCGAAACTTGCTGGGTTATCGATTCCTCAAAACAGGAAAACAGGCCCCGAGTTTTTACCGACCACTGCACGGTAGCTGAACGCTTTTCGGGCCCAACAGCGATCAGCCAAGTCGTAACTTGAACATTGTTTATATGCGAGGAGTTATTAAAATGAAAATCGGAATTATTGGCGCAGGCAACATTGGGGCTACCCTTGCCCGTAAGCTTGCTGCGTGCGGCCATGAAGTTAAACTAGCAAACTCGAAAGGCCCGCAGAGCATTCAGAACCTTGCCAATGAAATCGGCGTACATGCGGTGACCAAGGAAGATGCTGCGTCCGAGGTAGACGTTGTGATCCTCTCGATCCCTTTCGCAAACTACCCTGATCTCAAGCAGACGTTGAGTAATGTTCCCGAGAAAACCGTCGTCATTGACACATCCAATTACTATCCGGGGCGCGACGGGGTAATCAAGGAAGTTGACAACGGCAAGCCTGAGAGCGTTTGGGTAAGCGAGCAGATTGGCCGCCCGGTCATTAAGGCTTGGAACGCCGTCCTCGCAGCGACTCTTGCCAACAATAGGCAACCAGCCGGCTCTTCAACACGCATCGCTTTACCTGTAGCCGGGGATGACACTAATGCTGAGGCAATCGCGCAGGATCTTGTTGAGGATACGGGCTTTATAGCGCTTGCCGCTGGCAACCTTGAAGATTCGTGGCGTCAGCAACCAGGTACGCCTGCCTACTGTACCGAGTTGACATTGCCGGAGCTGAAGTTGGCGCTGCAAGCGGCAGACAAGGCACGGGCGCCTCAAAACCGCGACGCACTGATCACCAAGTTTATGGCTCCCGGCAGTCAGTTTACGCACGAGCAAATTGTTGCCACAAATCGTGCCATGACAGCCTGAGTGGTTTACTTCCGATGTCATGCACCTGCACGTCAAATCCCCACGGGAAATTGACGATTAAGGTGTTTGACCCTTCCACCGGACAGGTTGAACTGTTGTTTACTACCGACTTTTCTGAACGATTGACTTGGTTGGAAGCGGAATAAGTTGAACGTCCGTATTGGCCGGTTTCTGCCGGTTCCCAGCGGCAGCTTTGAGTCGGTTGCAGTCCTTCAGTGCTTGGCTGACGCACTCCCCCTGAGTGTCACCCGCTGACACCCATCAACTGCAAACAGCTGGTCAGCGCGAATGCAAATGACTGGTCAAGTCGGATGCAAACGACTGGTCAGTGGCGATGCAATTAGGTGGTCAAGTGAGATGCAATTACGCAGAAGGTCAGCGGATGATCTTTGGCGGCTTCGAGATGATCGTGAGCGCGCAAGCGAAGGCGGAACAAAAAGGGGGAAGGGAAAAGACCCGGCGCGACCGAAATCGCGCCGGGTTTGTTGCCAGGCAAAGCCGGATTTCGTGGATACCGACTTTACCTGTTGAACGCTTGCGGACTTACGCCCGCTCGATCGCCAGGGCTACGCCCTGACCGCCACCAATGCACAACGTGGCGAGGCCTTTTTTGGCGTCGCGTTTGATCATTTCGTGCAGCAAGGACACCAGTACCCGGCATCCCGATGCGCCGATCGGGTGACCCAGGGCAATCGCGCCGCCATTGACGTTGACCTTGCTCGCGTCCCACTCCAGCTCTTTGCCGACCGCCAGTGACTGGGCGGCGAAGGCTTCGTTGGCTTCGATCAGGTCCAGCTCGTCGAGGCTCCAGCCGGCTTTTTCCAGGCAGCGGCGGGTTGCCGATACCGGGGCGATGCCCATGATGGCCGGGTCGACACCGGCATTGGCGTAACTGGCGATCCGGGCGAGCACTGGCAAGCCCAGTTCTTTGGCTTTGTCGGCGCTCATCAGCAGTACGGCAGCGGCACCGTCATTGAGGCTGGAAGCGTTGCCAGCAGTGACGCTGCCGTCCTTTTTGAACGCCGGTTTGAGCTTGGCCAGCGAGGCTGCTGTGGTCTCGGCGCGAGGTTGCTCGTCCACTGCGAAGGACAGTGGATCGCCTTTGCGTTGCGGGATCAGGATCGGGGTGATCTCGTCGGCAAAGCGACCGGCTTCGATGGCCGCCGTGGCTTTCTGTTGCGAGGCTGCGGCGAACGCATCCTGTTCTTCACGACTGAGGTTGTATTGGTCAACCAGATTCTCGGCGGTGATGCCCATGTGGTAATCGTTGAACGCATCCCACAGGCCATCGCTGATCATGCTGTCGATCATTTTGGCGTGGCCCATGCGCAGACCGGTGCGGGCAGCCGGCACGACGTAGGGGGCCAGGCTCATGTTTTCCATGCCGCCGGCGATGATTACTTGCGCATCGCCGCAACGGATCGCCTGGGCGCCCAGGTGCAGGGCCTTGAGGCCCGAGCCGCAGACTTTGTTCAGGGTCATCGCGGGTACGGCGTGGGGCAGGCCGGCGAGGATCGAGGCCTGGCGTGCCGGGTTCTGGCCTGAACCTGCGGTGAGCACCTGACCGAGGATGACTTCATCCACTTCGCTGGGGTTCAAGCCGGTCTGTTCCAGCAGACGGCGGATCACTGCAGCGCCGAGTTCCGGCGCGGGAATGCTGGCCAGCGAACCCTGAAAGCTGCCGATGGCGGTGCGGGTTGCGGCGACAATGACGACTTCTTGCATTGGATCACTCCTCATTAAGCGCTGAACTGCATTTCCGGAACGTGCTCAGGCACGATCAGCTTACCGGCGGTCTTGCTGACGATTTCTTCGACGCTGACGCCGGGCGCACGTTCCTTGAGGATGAACGCGCCGTCACGGATTTCCAGATAAGCCAGGTCGGTCAGTACACGCTTGATGCAACCGGCACCGGTCAGCGGCAGGCTGCAGTGCGGCAGCAGTTTTGACTCGCCGTCTTTGGAGGCGTGGGTCATGGTGACGATGATGTTCTCGGCACCGGCCACCAGGTCCATCGCGCCGCCCATGCCCTTGACCATCTTGCCAGGGATCATCCAGGAGGCGATGTTGCCTTGGACGTCGACTTCAAAAGCGCCGAGCACGGTGAGGTCGATATGGCCACCGCGAATCATCGCGAAGGACTCGGCGGAGGAGAAAATCGACGCACCGATGCGGGCGGTAACGGTCTGCTTGCCGGCGTTGATCATGTCGGCGTCGACTTCATTTTCGCGCGGGAAGGCACCCATACCGAGCAAGCCGTTTTCCGATTGCAGCATGACTTCCATGCCTTCGGGGATGTAGTTGGCGACCAGGGTCGGAATGCCGATGCCGAGGTTCACGTAGAAGCCGTCTTGCATTTCGCGGGCGACGCGCTGAGCCATTTGTTCGCGGGTAAGAGCCATTGTTTTTCTCCATGCTCTGTTATCAAGAGCTTCGGGCTGGAAGGGAAGGGGATCAGGAGCGCACGGTGCGCTGTTCGATGCGCTTCTCGAAGGTGCCGCAAATGACCCGGTCCACGTAGATGCCAGGGGTGTGGATCTGCGCTGGGTCCAGCTCGCCCGGTTCAACGATTTCTTCGACTTCGACCACGGTGATCTTGCCGGCGGTGGCGGCCAGCGGATTGAAGTTCTGTGCGGTGTGGCGATAGATCACGTTACCGAAGTGGTCAGCTTTCCAGCCTTTGACGATGGCGAAGTCGCCAGTGATGGACTCTTCCATCAGGTACGGGCGACCCTTGAATTCGCGGGTTTCCTTGCCGTCGGCAACCGGGGTGCCGTAGCCGGTGGCGGTAAAGAACGCCGGGATGCCGGCGCCGCCAGCGCGCATTTTTTCAGCCAGGGTGCCTTGCGGGGTCAGTTCGACTTCGATTTCACCGCTGAGCAGTTGCTTCTCGAACAGGGCGTTTTCGCCGACATAGGAGGCGACCACTTTGCGGATCTGCCGGTCTTCCAGCAGCACACCGAGGCCAAAGCCGTCGACGCCGCAGTTGTTCGACACCACGGTGAGATCGCGAGTGCCTTTGCGCTTGATCTCGGCGATCAGGTTTTCCGGAATACCGCACAGACCAAAGCCGCCGGAGATCACGGTCATGCCGTCTTCCAGGCCGGCCAATGCTTCCTCGTAGGAAGCCACGCGCTTATCGAAACCTGCCATATGCACCATCCTCTTTTATTCTTTGTGGGCGGCTGGCTAGCCGTATGTGCAAGAGTGTTGCTCTGGATAATTTATTTGTTAAGTTGATTTTTAAGGTTGATTGATAGATAAAATCAAACAATCGAATCCCGGAGGCACCGCTGATGACCGTCAAGCAGATCCGTGCATTTCTCGCCGTGGCGCAAAGCCTCAGTTTTGCCGTGGCCTGCGAGCGTCTGCATT
>JAPLSD010000748.1 GCA_026398835.1 Pseudomonas sp. | reverse complement strand
CGAAGAAACCGAGGTTCCCGACATCGACCTCAGTGATTACCGGGTCGAGGTCTCGGGACTGGTCCGCGACAAACAGAACTGGACCCTCGAAGACCTGCGTCGGCTGCCACAACGCAGCGATATCACCCGCTTGATCTGTGTTGAGGGCTGGAGCGCCATCGGTCAGTGGGGCGGTGTGCCGTTACGCACCTTCCTGGAACACATCGGTGCTGACCTGACGGCCAAATACGTCGCCTTCCAATGCGCCGACCGTTACTACTCCAGTATCGACATGCCAACCGCTTTGCATCCGCAGACGTTGCTGGCGCTGGACTTTGGCAAGGTCGCCCTGCCACCCCAATACGGCTATCCGTTGCGCCTGCGGGTGCCGACCAAGCTGGGTTTCAAAAATCCCAAACACATTGGCGCCATCGTCGTCACCAATGAGTATCCGGGAGGTTACTGGGAAGATCAGGGCTATAACTGGTTCAGCGGAATTTAAATAAGCATCGATTCGATGCCCAGCACCTCAACACAGGAAACCCCTTAGATGACTTCGATTTTCGGCAAGGTGTCGCGTGTCGGCGTATTGGCTTCAGCCATCGCCGTTACAGCCCTGATGGCTGTCGGCACGGTTCAGGCGCAAGACGCACCCGCGCAGCGTATCGGTGTGCGTGGAGCGATCACCGCACTGGACGGTGACGTGATGAAAGTCCACACCAACCGCGACGGCGACGTGACCGTCAACCTGACCCAGGACACTCAGGTTCGCGGCGTGACGCTGGCGCAAATCTCCGACATCAAGCCCGGTAGCTATGTCGGTTCGGCTGCCGTGCCGCTGCCCGATGGCACCTTGAAGGCGCTGGAAGTTCACGTGTTCCCGCCAGACATGGCCGGCACCGGCGACGGCCACCGTCCGTTTGATCTGACCAAGGACAGCAGCATGACCAACGGCAGCGTCGGCGATCTGGTGACCAGCAACGGCCGAACCATGACCGTCAACTACAAGGGCGGCAAAAAAACCATCGTAGTGCCGGACGACGTACCGATCGTCAATCTTGTGGCCGGCGACCGCAGCCTGCTCAAGCCGGGTGTCAAAGTCGTGCTGTTCGCCCAGAAAGCCGCGGATGGCAGCCTGACGGCGCAATTCATTTCGGCCGGCAAGGATGGCGTGACTCCGCCGATGTGACAT
>JAPLSD010000878.1 GCA_026398835.1 Pseudomonas sp. | reverse complement strand
GCAGCTTTCAGTCAGGCATCGATGATCCATGTGCAGGACGGTGGCGCGCGGCAACTGGACCGCGATCGCTTCAACGAAGCGTTCATGATGCATATCTCCACTTCGCCGCAGTACAGCATCATCGCCTCGCTGGACGTCGCTTCAGCGATGATGGAAGGCACGACGGGCCGTTCGCTGTTGCAGGAAATGTTCGATGAGGCGCTGAGTTTTCGCCGTGCGTTGGCCAATCTGCGTCAGCATATCGCCGCCGATGACTGGTGGTTCTCGATCTGGCAGCCGCCGTCGGTTGAAGGTATCGATCGGGTCATTACCTCTGACTGGCTGCTTGAGCCCGAGGCGGACTGGCACGGTTTTGGCGACATTGTCGAAGATTACGTGTTGCTCGATCCGATCAAGGTCACGCTGGTCATGCCCGGGCTGACCGCCGGTGGCGCGTTGAGCGAGCGCGGCATTCCGGCAGCGGTGGTCAGTAAGTTCCTCTGGGAACGCGGGCTGGTGGTGGAAAAAACCGGTCTGTATTCATTTCTGGTGCTGTTCTCGATGGGCATCACCAAAGGCAAGTGGAGCACGCTGCTCACCGAGTTGCTGGAGTTCAAACGTAACTACGACGCCAACGTCAGCCTCGCAACCTGCCTGCCGTGCGTGGCGAAGCAAGACGTTGTCCGTTATAAGGGCATGGGTCTGCGAGATCTGTGTGACCAGTTGCACGCCTGTTATCGCAGCAACGCCACAGCCAAACACCTAAAACGCATGTACACCGTGCTCCCGGAAATATCCATGAAACCCGCAGACGCCTATGATCAACTGGTACGAGGCGAGGTTGAAGCGGTCTCCATCGACGCCCTCGAGGGGCGGATCGCCGCGGTGATGCTGGTACCGTATCCACCGGGCATTCCGCTGATCATGCCTGGCGAGCGTTTCACCGAGTCGACCCGATCGATCATCGATTACCTGGCGTTCGCCCGCACCTTCGACAGCAGCTTCCCCGGCTTTGTCGCGGACGTGCATGGTTTGCAGCACGAAGATGAAGGCAATGGGCGTTGCTACACCGTCGATTGCATCAAGGTTTGAGGACGTTCCCTGCCATGCAGCCTGTCATGAATCCCAAATACCCAGGCTTGTCCGTTCGCGTTGCCGATGATGGCTTCGCGACCTATATCTGGGGCAGTGATTTCAGTTTTGAGGTCAGTACCTACGCGGCGGCGCAAGTGGGTCAAAGCGTCGACCAATGGCCGGTGGAGAAGATCGCGCCTTATCGCAAGTGTTATGGCATCGACCCGCAAGAGTTCAACAGTTACCGCGACGCCGCTGACAGCGCTATTTTCATGGCTTATCTCGATGATCAGCCAGTGGGGCATGTGGTGGTCAGCACCAACTGGAACGGTTTTGCCCATATCGACGAGCTGGCGGTGCATGCGCCAGCGCGCCGACACGGCGTGGCCAAGGCATTACTGGACGTCGCGCAGTTCTGGAGTCACAAGAAGAAATTGCCGGGCATCATGTTGGAAACCCAGAACAATAATCTGGGCGCCTGTCGGCTTTACGAGCGCTGCGGTTACGTAATCGGAGGGATCGATCATCTGCGCTATCGCGGAATCGATCCGCAAACGTCTGAGATTGCGATTTTCTGGTATCGGTTGTTTGACTGTCCGCTGGAGGAGCGTTCGCCGGATTAAGCGGGCAATCAACCCGCCAGCATCGCCTCGGCTTTTTCCGTGACAATCTCCAGCAGTGCCTGCAGGGCGGGCGAGGGCGTGCTGTTCTTGAGCGAGAGGGAATACAGTGTGATCGGTACCGGTGGTGACAGTGGACACACGTCCAGGCCGCCGGCTCTCGCGCCGATGGCGGTAAAGGGGTCGACGATGGCCAGGCCTTCCCCAGCCTCGACCATGCTGCGCATCATCTGGTAGGTCTGTACTCGAATATGGATCATCGGGGCCGGGCGCAAGGCTTGCAGCTTGCTGTCGAGCATCACACTGAGCGGGTCATGACCTTCCAGACCGACCATCGACTGGCCCGCCAGATCTTGCAGGGAAATATATTTCTGCTTCGGTTGCAGCCAGCCATGGGGGGCCAGCAGTTGCAGTTTGCCCTGAGCCAGCACCTGGCAGTGGATATCGCCGTGGTCGGGATTGTGCAGGCTCAGACCCAGATCGCTTTCCCGTAACAACAGGCTTTTGACGATGTCGCGGGTGGGTTGGCTGGAAAGATTGCAGGGCGCATCGGGGAAATGTCGGCACAGGGTCGCGATGCTGTGCGGCAGTAATTGCTGCGCAAGCGGGGGCGTGCAGATGATCCGCAAAGGCGGTGCCTGATAGAGCTTCAGGCTGCTGGCCAATCGCTGAACAGGCTCAAACGCTTCGTATACGCGGGCGATCCCGACTTGCAGTTCCCGCGCTTCGCGAGTGGCTTGCAGCCGCCCGCGCACGCTGGCGAACAACATGAATCCGAGTCGATCCTCGGCATCGCGCAGGATCGCTTCGACCTCGGCCACCGGCAATTGCAGCAACTCGGCGGCAGTGCCCAGATGACTGGTTTGCAGCAGCGCCTGGATCACTTCGATATGACGTAAACGCATGCGTGAAGTCCATGTCCGGCGGGTGAGGGATTCAGTGACTGAATCCTAACCCAAGTCCGCGCATATGACTTCTGCTCATAACACGGGGTTATGAAGCGACGTGTGTTTGGGGCTCGCGAGTGATGGTGACGCCCGATTGTTTCAACGTAAATTCGTTATCAGTCACTTTATCGACCCGATCGCCAATGGCCAGGCGATAGGTGGTAACAGGCTCAGAGCCGGCTATGCCATCTTGCGACGGGGTGGATTCCTGGAACTCATGCACTGAATAAACACGGCCTTCCGCGTCTCTTGCATGGAATTGTCCGACGAGTACTGCTGCCATCTGCTTAGAACCTCTGGAGATAAATCACTCAATTTGCGGTTCTGTAGACCGTAGTTGGGCGGGGTAAGTTTTCATAGTGGAAAAAAATAGTCGTGAGGACCGATTCCTCGAAG
>JAPLSD010000318.1 GCA_026398835.1 Pseudomonas sp. | reverse complement strand
GCCTGCCAGCATCGTGGCACGACCTTGACCCGCGTCGGCAAGGGCAACCAGTCGACCTTCACCTGCCCGTTCCACGCCTGGTGCTACAAAAGCGATGGTCGCCTGGTCAAGGTCAAAGCCCCCGGCGAATACCCGGAAGCGGCGACGCCAAAGTGTTCTTCGACATGATGGTTGCCCAGTCGCCCACCGGTGAGCTGGAAGTACTGCCCGGCAAGTCGGCCTACACCTACGACGGCAACTGGAAACTGCAGAACGAAAACGGTCTCGACGGCTATCACGTCAGCACTGTCCACTATAACTACGTGGCCACCGTGCAGCACCGCCAGCAGGTCAACAGCGAGAACGGCACCAGCTCCAGCGGCACGCTCGACTACAGCAAACTCGGTGCCGGCGACGCCAATACTGATGACGGCTGGTTCGCCTTCGATAATGGCCACAGCCTGTTGTTCAGCGACATGCCAAACCCGGCGGTGCGTTCCGGCTACGCCACGATCATGCCGCGCCTGATCGAAGAACATGGCCAGGAAAAGGCCGAATGGATGATGCACCGCCTGCGTAACCTGAACATTTATCCCAGCCTGTTTTTCCTCGATCAAATCAGCTCTCAGCTGCGCATCATCCGCCCGGTGGCCTGGAACAAGACCGAAATCATCAGCCAGTGCCTGGGCGTCAAGAACGAGTCGGACGCGGATCGCGAGAACCGGATTCGTCAGTTCGAAGACTTCTTCAACGTGTCCGGACTCGGCACCCCGGACGACCTGGTGGAGTTTCGCGAAGCCCAACGTGGTTTCCAGGCACGCCTGGAACGCTGGAGCGATATTTCCCGTGGCAGCCACCAATGGGCGACCGGCGCTACGCCCAACAGCGAGTCGATCGGCATCGCCCCCGCAATGACCGGCACCGAATTCACCCATGAAGGGCTTTACGTCAACCAGCACAGCAACTGGCAGAAATTTCTGCTCAATGGCCTGGAAGCGAAATCCCTGAAGCTGCGTGAGGTGTGAACATGAATCCGCAATTGCAGTACCAGATCGAACAATTTTTCTACCGCAAATCCGAACTGTGCGATGCCCAGGATTGGGACGCCTACATCAAATTGTTCGACGAGCAGAGTGAGTTTCATCTGCCGCAATGGGACTCGGAACACGTCTACACCCGCGACCCCAAACGCGAAATGTCGCTGATCTACTACCCCAACCGTTCGGGCCTGGAAGACCGCGTGTTCCGCCTGCGCACCGGTAAATCCGCCTCATCGACCCCGATGCCGCGCACCCTGCACATGGTCAACAACGTACGTATCGGTGAACTCGAGGGCGGTGACCTGGAGGTGCGTCTGAACTGGCACACCCTGTTCTATCGCCTGGCTACTTCCGAGCAGTTCTACGGGCTCGCGACCTATCGCCTCAAGCCCCACGAAGACAGCTGGGTCATTGCCCGCAAACACGTGCTGCTGCTCAACGACACCATCAACTCGGTGCTCGATTTCTACCACCTCTGAATCCATGGAGACCGGGGCATGAACCACAAAGTCGCGTTCAGCTTTGCCGACGGCAAAACGCTGTTCTTTCCCGTACAGCCCAACGAAATACTGCTCGACGCCGCCCTGCGCAACGGCATCAATATTCCTCTGGATTGCCGCGAAGGCGTCTGCGGAACCTGCCAGGGCCGCTGCGAATCCGGCGACTACAGCCAGGACTACGTGGACGAGGAAGCCCTCTCCAGCCAGGACCTGCAACAACGCAAAATGCTCACCTGCCAGACCCGGGTAAAATCCGATGCGGCGTTTTATTTCGACTTCGCCTCCAGCCTGTGCAACGCCTCAGGCCCTGACCGACTCAGCGCAACGGTCACTGAAGTCAGGCAGGTCTCGGCCAGTACCGCGATCCTGCATCTGGATTTGGGCACCGCAGGCCAACCACTGGATTTCCTGCCGGGACAATACGCCCGGCTGCTGATCCCGGGTACGCAGAGCAAGCGCTCCTACTCGTTCGCCAACCGGCCGAGCAACAGCAATCACCTGCAATTCCTGATTCGCCTGCTGCCTGACGGGGTGATGAGCAACTACATCCGTGAACGCTGCCAGGTGGGCGACGAAATCGAACTGGAGGCGCCGCTGGGGGCGTTCTATCTTCGTCACGTTGCTAAACCGCTGATTTTGGTCGCCGGCGGCACCGGGTTATCCGCGCTGCTGGGCATGCTCGACGAGCTTGCCAAACGCGGTTGCGAGCAGCCGGTGCATTTGTACTACGGTGTACGGGATGCAGCCGATCTGTGCGAAAGCGCACGCATTGAGGCCTATGCCGAACGCATTCCGGGGTTTCGCTACACCGAGGTGGTCAGTGATCCATCGCCGGCATGGGAGGGGAAGCGCGGTTATATCACCGAGCATTTCGACACCCGCGAACTGCGCGACGCGGCGGTCGACATGTATGTCTGCGGCCCACCACCGATGGTCGAATCGATCAAGAGCTGGTTGCAGGAACAGACACCTGACAGCGTTCATCTGTATTACGAAAAATTTACCGAGAGTAATATCTGATCATTCAAAAATGAGCAGCGATTGAATAACCTGACGCATTCAAACCAGGCCTGACCATAACAACGAGAAGGGAACCCGATGGCGGATGAAATCTTGCAACAAGGCGAGCTCAAGCGGGGGTTGAAAAATCGTCATATTCAACTGATCGCATTGGGCGGCGCGATTGGTACCGGCTTGTTTCTAGGCTCCGCCGGTGTTCTCAAGTCGGCCGGGCCGTCGATGATCCTCGGCTATGCGATTGCCGGGTTCATCGCTTTTCTGATCATGCGCCAGCTGGGAGAGATGATCGTCGAGGAACCGGTGGCCGGTTCCTTCAGTCACTTTGCGCATAAGTACTGGGGCGGTTATGCCGGCTTTCTGTCCGGCTGGAACTACTGGGTGCTGTATGTGTTGGTGGGTATGGCCGAGCTGACGGCCGTCGGCAAGTACGTGCAGTTCTGGTGGCCGGAGGTCCCCACCTGGGTCAGCGCGGCGGTGTTCTTCGTGCTGGTCAACTTGATCAACACGATGAACGTCAAAGTCTTCGGCGAGATGGAGTTCTGGTTCGCGATCATCAAGGTCGTTGCGATCATCGGCATGATCGCCCTGGGCTGCTACATGCTGTTCAGCGGCACCGGCGGCCCGCAGGCCTCGGTCAGTAACCTGTGGAGCCACGGCGGTTTCTTCCCCAACGGCACCACGGGTTTGCTGATGTCGATGGCGTTCATCATGTTCTCCTTCGGCGGTCTGGAGTTGGTCGGCATCACCGCCGCTGAAGCCAGCGAGCCGAGGAAGGTCATTCCCAAGGCGATCAACCAGGTGGTTTATCGCGTGTTGATCTTCTATGTCGGCGCACTCACCGTGCTGCTTTCGCTGTATCCGTGGGATCAACTGCTGCAAACACTGGGCGCGTCGGGCGATGCCTATAGCGGCAGTCCATTCGTGCAGATTTTCTCCTTGATCGGCAGCGATACCGCAGCGCATATCCTCAATTTCGTGGTGCTCACCGCGGCGCTCTCGGTCTATAACAGTGGCGTCTACTGCAACAGCCGCATGCTCTATGGCCTGGCCGAACAGGGCGACGCCCCCAAATCGCTGATGAAACTGAACAAACAGGGCGTGCCATTGCGGGCGTTGGGTATATCGGCGTTGATCACCATGCTGTCCGTGCTGGTTAACTACCTCGCCCCGCATGAAGCGCTTGAGTTGCTGTTCGCGCTGGTGGTCGCATCGCTGATGATCAACTGGACGCTGATCAGCCTGACCCACCTGAAGTTTCGCAAAGTCATGGGCCAGCAAGGCATCGTGCCGAGCTTCAAGTCGTTCTGGTTCCCCTTCAGCAACTACCTGTGCCTGGCGTTCATGGCCATGATCATCTGCGTCATGCTGATGATTCCAGGGATACGCGCCTCGGTCTTTGCGATACCAGTGTGGGTGTTGATCATCTACGTGTTCTACCGGATGCGTGTGGCCAGGGATCGGGGCTTGCCCGTAGTTCAATAACCTTTAAACCCTCGACAAAAAGCCCCGACATTCGATGAATGTCGGGGCTTTTGTATATCCGGGTCAGAGGGTCGAACGCACTCGCCACAACTCCGGGAACAGCACGGTATCGAGCATCTTGCGCAGATAGCCAACACCTTCCGTACCGCCGGTCCCCGGTTGAAAACCGATGATTCGCTCAACCGTGGTGACATGCCGGAAGCGCCATTGACGGAACGAGTCCTCAAGGTCGATGAGTTTCTCTGCCAATTGATAGAGATCCCAATAACGCGACGGGTCGGTGTAGACCTCACGCCAGGCCGCTTCGACGGAGGCGTCATGAACGGTTGGGCTAGCCGGATCGCGCTCGAAGCGCTGTGGATCAATCGCCAACCCTGCGCTGACCATCAACCGAATCGCTTCGTCATATAGCGAAGGCGTGGCAATCGCCTTTTCAAGCTCTGCCAACAGCTCGGGCCGGTGGGCATGCGGACGCAACAGGGTTGCACTCTTGTTGCCGAGGATGAATTCAATCTCGCGGTACTGAAACGACTGGAAGCCCGATGACTGCCCCAGAAACGGCCGTATCGCGTGGTACTCGGTGGGGGTCATGGTGGCCAGCACCGTCCAGGCATGCACCAGCTGGTCAAAAATTCGCGAGACCCGCGCCAGCATTTTAAAAGCGGGCGGCAACTCTCCCAGCCTGACGTGTTCGCGGGCGGCTTTGAGCTCGTGCAACATCAGCTTCATCCACAGCTCAGACGTCTGATGCTGGATGATGAAGAGCATCTCGTTATGGTCTGGAGACAACGGGTGCTGAGCGCTGAGAATGCGCCCCAGGTCCAGATAGTCGCCGTAGCTCATGGAGTCGGAAAAATTCAGCTCGGCGTTATGCCATTCATCCGTCTGGTTTGAAGGGGAATAGGGACATTGACTCATTGAGTCGGCTCCTCACGTTGCGGTTGCGGTTGCAGTTTATTCAGTGGGCCAGTGGACCAGTGGACGCAAAATCGCCCTGACCGGACTGGCATCCAGGTTGGCAAAACGTAGCGGCAAAGCGATCAGTTCATAGTCCCCTTCCGGGACGTCATCGAGCACGATGCCCTCGAGGATGGCCATGCCGTGGCGGGCCACCGCATTGTGCGAATCCATGGTTTTGGATTGCTGCGGGTCCAACGACGGCGTATCGATTCCGATCAAGCGCACGCCCAGACTTGCCAGCAGGTCGACGGTTTCTTTGGCGACAGCGGTGAAGTCCGGATCCCAGGCCGTCAGTGGTGCTTGTCGATAGGTACGCAGCAGGACGCGCTCAGGCAGGTCCTCCAAACGACCTTCCAGTTGCTCAGGGTGCACCAGTTGCCCGCTGTCCAGGCAATGCAACACGCGGCAAGGGCCGATATAGACATCCAGCGACACATCGCCAATGGCCGCACCGTCAGCGCTGTAATGCAGCGGTGCATCGACGTGAGCGCCGGTGTGAGGCGACAGGGTGATGCGTCCGACATTCACTGGACACTCCGGTCCGAACTTCCACACGCGTTCTTCCTGGAAAGGCGTGTCACCCGGCCAGGTGGGT
>JAPLSD010000208.1 GCA_026398835.1 Pseudomonas sp. | reverse complement strand
TTGCAGGCCGGATACCGACATCAAAGTGTCATTCAGCCCGCTTAAATTGGCTCAGGTATTGCTGACCTAGACCAACCCAACCGCAAACGTAGATAAAAACGCAGCGTTGAAAACGCCCAAAGGAGCTTCGGATGAAACAGCTTTTCCTGGCATCACTGTTAGGCTCGACCATTGCCATGTGCACCGCAGCGATGGCGGCTGATACCGATTTAAAAACCCTGGAAGCCGCTGCAAAAGCGGAAGGCGAGGTCAACAGCGTCGGCATGCCCGATAACTGGGCCAACTGGAAAGGCACCTGGGATGACCTGGCCAAAAACTACGGCCTCAAGCACATCGACACCGACATGAGCTCGGCTCAGGAAATCGCCAAGTTCGCCGCGGAAAAAGACAACGCCAGCGCCGATATCGGCGATGTCGGTGCCGCCTTCGGCCCTATCGCGGTCAAACAGGGCGTGGCTCAGCCTTACAAACCGAGCACCTGGGCTCAGGTCCCGGATTGGGCGAAAGACAAGGACGGTAACTGGGCATTGGCCTACACCGGCACTATTGCTTTCATCATCAACAAAAAGCTGCTGCACGGCTCCGATGCCCCGACAAGCTGGGCCGACCTTGAGAAAGGTAAATACAAGGTTTCCATTGGTGACGTGAGCACCGCTGCCCAAGCTGCCAACGGCGTCCTGGCAGCGGCCATCTCCAAGGGTGGCAATGAAAAGAACATTCAACCGGCACTGTTGATGTTCGCCGAGATCGCCAAGCAAGGTCGCCTGTCGTTGTCCAACCCGACCATTGCCACCATGGAAAAGGGTGAAATCGAAGTCGGCGTGGTCTGGGACTTCAACGGTCTGAGCTACCGCGACAAGATGGTCAACAAGGACGATTACGTCGTGCTGATCCCGTCCGATGGCTCGGTGATTTCCGGTTACACCACCATTATCAACAAATACGCCAAACACCCGAACGCCGCCAAACTGGCTCGCGAGTACATCTTCAGCGACGCCGGCCAGATCAACCTGGCACGCGGCAACGCCCGGCCGATCCGTGCCGATCACCTGACCCTGCCGGCTGAAGTACAGGCCCAGCTGTTGCCGAATGAGCAGTACAAAAAAGTGACGCCAATCAAAGACGCCGATGCCTGGGAAAAGACTTCCAAGGGCTTGCCACAGAAGTGGCAGGAAGAAGTCATTATCAATATGCAATAAAACCCCGCCCCCTGTAGGAGCGAGCTTGCTCGCGATAGCGATCTGTCAGTCACAGCGCTTCGCGAGCAAGCTCGCTCCTACAGGTGCTCCTACCTTATGGAGTCCTAGCCCTATGCAACACAACGTCATCCTTGTGGTGCTCGACGGCCTGAATTATGAGGTCGCCCGGCATGCCATGGGGCACCTGCAGGCCTACGTCGGCGCAGGACGCGCGGCACTCTACAAACTCGAGTGCGAACTGCCGGCGCTGTCCCGACCGCTCTACGAATGCATTCTGAGCGGCGTAACACCGATCGAAAGTGGCATCGTGCACAACAACGTTTCGCGTCTGTCCAACCAGCGCAGCGTGTTCCACTACGCCACCGAGGCTGGGCTCACCACCGCGGCTGCCGCCTATCACTGGGTCAGCGAGTTGTATAACCGTTCGCCATTCAACGCGGCGCGCGATCGCCATACCGAGAACGTGAAACTGCCGATCCAGCACGGACATTTCTACTGGAGCGATCACTACCCGGATTCTCACCTGTTCGCCGATGCGGAAAATCTGCGCCTGCGGCACTCGCCGAATTTTCTTCTGGTACACCCCATGAACATTGACGACGCCGGGCACAAGCACGGCCTCGATACCCCGCAATACCGCAACAGCGCACGCTCGGCCGACATCATCCTCGCCGACTACCTGCAAGGCTGGCTCGACGCCGGTTATCAAGTACTGGTGACCGCCGACCACGGTATGAACAACGACCGCTCGCACAACGGCCTGCTCGCGGAAGAGCGCGAAGTGCCGCTGTTTGTCCTCGGCGAGGCTTTTAGCCTTGATCGCAACGCCACGCCGAAACAGACCGAACTCTGCGGCACGATCTGCGAGCTACTTGGCGTTACCCACGACAAACCTGTCTGCCGGGAGCTGTTGAAGTGAATTCAATCACCCGAGGCAAATGGCTGGCGGCACTGTGCGTGGTACCCTTCGCCCTGTTCTTCATCGTGTTCCAGATCGCCCCGCTGTTCTGGGTGCTGATCAACAGCGTGCAATCGGAGGAGTTCGGCTGGGGCCTGGCCAACTTCAGCAAGATCTTCAGCTCGAAGTTCTACTTGCAGGCGATCCAGTACAGCCTTGAGATCAGCTTCTGGTCCAGCGTATTCGGGATCATCATCGCCGTGCTGGGCAGTTACTCGCTGCGTCGGGTCGATTCGAAGCTGCGCAACTTCGTCAATGCGTTCGCCAACATGACCAGCAACTTTGCCGGTGTTCCGTTGGCCTTCGCCTTCATCATCTTGCTGGGCTTTAACGGCACTTTCACCATTATGCTCAAGCAGGCCGGGATCATTCAGGACTTCAACCTGTATTCCAAGACCGGGCTGATCATTCTTTACACCTACTTCCAGATCCCCCTCGGCGTGTTGCTGCTTTACCCGGCCTTCGATGCCCTGCGCGAAGACTGGCGTGAATCCGCCGCCCTGCTCGGGGCCAGCGGCTGGCAGTTTTGGCGGCATATCGGTTTGCCGGTGCTGACTCCGGCATTGCTCGGGACCTTCGTGATCCTGCTGGCCAACGCCCTTGGCGCCTACGCCACCGTGTACGCCTTGACTACTGGCAACTTCAACGTGCTGCCGATCCGGATTGCCGCGATGGTCTCTGGCGACATTTCCCTGGACCCAAATATGGCCAGCGCCCTGGCTGTGGTGCTGGTGACGTTGATGACGCTGGTCACCGTCGTGCACCAATTGCTTTTAAAGAGGAGCTACCATGTCACGCGCTGAAACCAGCTCCGTTGTCCTCTACCACCGGGTAGTGGTCTATCTGCTGTTTGCCATTCTGTTGCTGCCGCTGGCCGGAACGCTGATCTACTCGATCGCCAGCAGTTGGTCGGCGACCATTCTGCCCAGTGGCTTTACGCTCAAATGGTATATCCAGCTGTGGAGCGACCCACGTTTTCTCAGTGCCTTTGGCCAGTCGTTGCTGGTCTGCGTTGGCTCCCTGGTGCTGTCGGTGGTGCTGATTCTGCCGTTGCTGTTCGTGGTGCATTACCACTTCCCCAAGCTCGACGCGCTGATGAACATCCTGATCCTGCTGCCCTTCGCGGTACCGCCCGTGGTGTCTTCGGTGGGGCTGTTGCAGCTCTATGGTTCCGGACCGTTCGCGATGGTCGGTACACCCTGGATTCTGATCGGTTGCTACTTCACCGTGGCGCTGCCGTTCATGTACCGGGCAATCACCAACAACCTGCAAGCGATCAATCTGCGCGACCTGATGGACGCCGCCCAGCTGCTCGGCGCCAGTACCTGGCAGGCGGCGCTCCTGGTGGTGCTGCCGAACCTGCGCAAGGGTTTGATGGTGGCGTTGCTGCTGTCCTTTTCCTTCCTGTTCGGTGAGTTCGTGTTTGCCAACATCCTGGTCGGTACTCGCTACGAAACCCTGCAGGTCTACCTGAACAATATGCGTAACAGCAGCGGCCACTTCACCAGTGCGCTGGTGATCTCTTACTTCTTCTTTGTGCTGGTTCTGACCTGGGTTGCCAATATCTTGAACAAGGACAAAAGCCAATGAGCTTCGTCAGCGTCCAACACCTGCAAAAAAATTACGTTGGCACCACGGTGTTCAGCGACATCAACTGCGAAATTCAGAAAGGTGAGTTCGTCACCCTGCTCGGGCCGTCCGGCTGCGGCAAGTCCACCCTGCTGCGCTGCATCGCCGGGCTCACCGCGGTGGATGGCGGCAAGATCCTGCTCGATGGTCAGGACCTCGTTCCGCTGAGCCCGCAAAAACGCGGTATCGGCATGGTGTTCCAGAGTTATGCGCTGTTCCCCAACATGACCGTTGAGCAGAACGTCGCTTTCGGCTTGCGCATGCAAAAGGTCAACACCGACGACAGTCGCAAGCGTGTGCTTGAGGTACTGCAACTGGTGGAGTTGACCGACTTCGCCGCGCGCTATCCGCATCAGCTGTCCGGCGGCCAGTGCCAACGGGTGGCCCTGGCCCGCTCGCTGGTGACCCGTCCACGCCTGTTGCTGCTGGATGAACCGCTTTCTGCGCTGGATGCACGGATTCGCAAGCACCTGCGCGAACAGATCCGACAGATCCAGCGCGAGCTCGGTCTGACGACGATTTTCGTCACCCACGATCAGGAAGAAGCCCTGATCATGTCCGATCGGATCTTCCTGATGAACCAGGGCAAAATCGTCCAGAGCGGTGATGCTGAAACCCTCTACACCGCACCGGTGGACGTATTCGCCGCTGGGTTTATCGGCAACTACAATCTGCTCGACGCCGACAGTGCCAGCAAGTTGCTGCAACGCCCGATCACCGGGCGCATTGCCATTCGTCCAGAAGCCATCGTGCTGAGTCTGAACGGTGAGCTCGACGCGCAGATCCGTAGCCATAGCTTGTTGGGCAACGTGATTCGTTACCGCGTCGAAGCTCGTGGCGTGGAATTGGTCGTCGATGTACTGAACCGTTCAGCGGCTGATATGCATGCCGACGGTCAACGCCTGGCGCTTTCCATCGATCCGACGGCCCTGTGTGAGGTAGCCTGATGCTTTTGATGCGCCCGATTACTTTGAAGAGTTTGAAGAGAGAGCTGCCCTAATGGCTTTGGCAATTTTTGATCTGGACGAAACCCTGATCCATGGCGACTGCGCCACCTTGTGGAGCGAACAGATGGGCCGCCTCGGCTGGGTCGACGGCGAGTCCTTCATGCGTCGCAACAACGAGCTGATGGACGCCTACAGCCATGGCAAACTGGACATGGAAGACTACATGGCCTTCAGCCTGGAGCCGATCGCCGGGCGTACGCCGGAAGAAATCGAGCACCTGGTCGCACCGTGGGTTGAGGATGTGATCGAGCCGATCATCTTCAGCGACGCCTGCAAAGCCATCGCAGCACACCGCAAGGCTGGCGACCGGAT
>JAPLSD010000266.1 GCA_026398835.1 Pseudomonas sp. | reverse complement strand
CGCCGATCAGGCTTGAAAACAGGTACAACTGCCGCGCGCAAGCCATGGCCCGGTAGCGTTGTGGCGGCAATGGACGATGTTCGGCGTCCAGCGCTTCATAGGGCAGCGCCAATTCTGCATTCCAGCCGGGACCTTGCCAGAGCGGCACAATCACGTCATGGAAGTGCTGCTGTATCGCAGCGGACAGGGCGGTCAATTCAGGCTGGGAGGCGGAGCTGGAAACATCGGGCATCGGCTGGCGTCGTCACGGCAGGGGTGTTTGCGCGACATGGTAGCAGAGAGGTCGCCTTGAGAGCGGCTGTGTCTTTCAACCCGCCAACAACCAAACCCCAGTCGCCGCCGACGCTGCCCCGGCCAGCCGAACCAGTGGCGCCGCCGCTTGCGGCAATACGCGCACTACGGCGTAACCGGCAGCATGCAACGCCGCGGTGGCCGCAACGAAACCCGCCGCATACGCCCAAGGGCTGGACATGTCCGGTAGCTCCAGACCATGGGCCACGCCGTGAAACAGTGCGAACAGCGCCGTCGCACCCATCGCCAGGCTCAACGGCGAACGCACCGCCAATGCCACGGCCAGGCCCAACGCCAGCACTGAAGCGGCGATCCCGCTTTCCAGTGCCGGCAAGTTAAACCCTTCAAAACCCAACATGCCGCCGATCAACATCGTGCCGACAAAGGTGCACGGCAGTGCCCAGCGCGCCGTGCCTTGTTGTTGCGCGGCCCACAGACCGACCGCGAGCATCGCCAGCAAATGATCGAGGCCATCAAGCGGGTGGCTGATACCCGCAATCAAACCGTTGTCGCCATGGCCGGGGTGGGCGAAGGCGAGGGCCGGGGTGAGCAATAGGGCGACGGCACCGAGAAGGCGATTGAGAGTCATGAATAAGCTTCCTTGTTGATGTTCTTTGTTAATGCTCTTTGTTAAAAAAGGCATCATCAGACTGCGGTCAGCAGCCCCTGGCGTTCAATAAAGGCAATGATCGCCTCGAGCCCGAGGCCGGTTTTCTGGTTGCTGAATACGAACGGCTTGTCACCGCGCATGCGTTTGGTGTCGCTGTCCATCAGCTCCAGGGACGCGCCCACCAGCGGTGCCAGGTCGACTTTGTTGATCACCAGCAGGTCGGATTTGCAGATCCCCGGGCCGCCCTTGCGGGGCAGTTTGTCGCCGGCCGAAACGTCGATCACATAGATCGTCAGGTCGGACAATTCGGGGCTGAAGGTTGCGGACAGGTTGTCGCCGCCGGATTCCACCAGAATCAGGTCCAGGCCTGGGAAACGCCGGTTGAGTTGATCGACCGCTTCCAGGTTGATCGAAGCATCTTCACGAATCGCCGTGTGCGGGCAGCCTCCGGTTTCCACGCCGATGATCCGTTCCGGTGCCAGCGCTTCGTTACGCACCAGAAAGTCAGCGTCTTCGCGGGTGTAGATGTCGTTGGTGACCACTGCCAGGTTGTAGCGCTCGCGCAGGGCCAGACACAGGGCCAGAGTCAGGGCGGTCTTGCCGGAGCCGACCGGGCCGCCGATACCAACGCGCAACGGTTGTGCGTTCATGTGTTTCTCCTAAGAGCGGAATAAACGGCTGTACTGGCGCTCATGGGCCATACACGCCAGGGACAGGCCGAAAGCGGCGCTGCCGTAATGGTGGGGAGCGATGTTCGAAGCGTTTTGCTGAGCCTGTTGCAGCAACGGCAGCAGTTCGCTGG
>JAPLSD010000229.1 GCA_026398835.1 Pseudomonas sp. | reverse complement strand
TGCTTGACCACCTCCAGCGCCGCGGGTTGTTTGAGGTCCAGCGCCAGGCTGCGTTTGTTGCGATTGAGGTAAGCGTGGCTGGCAGATACACCCTGATCATGGGGCGGCAACACCCGCAGCAAGTCCATGCGGGTCGGCGACTCGATGCGCAAGACCTCGGCGCCCATGTCCGCCAGCAACAGCGAGGCAAACGGCCCCGGCAGCAAGGTGGAAAAATCCAGTACTTTGAGTGACGCCAGAGGACCTTGCATGAGTGCTCCACAATCCAGACCTATTACCTCCAGAGTAGGCAGCTGACAGGCCCACGGCAATCACCGCAAGCATCAGCCGGACTGACTGTTGCGCTCAAACCCCAGCCATGAAAAAACCCGCCGAAGCGGGTTTTTTCATGGCAACACGGTGTTACTTGACGGACGTTGGAGTATGGCCTTCAGCCACGCCCAGATCGTCTTCTTCACGTTCGTCGGAGATACCGCGACCGCCAGAAGCCAGTTCGGCGTGCATCACGTCGACGTCCAGCTCCTTGACCCACTTGGCCACCACCAGGGTGGCGACAGCGTTACCCACCAGGTTGGTCAGCGCGCGGGCTTCGGACATGAAACGGTCGATGCCGAGGATCAGCGCCAGACCGGCAACCGGCAAGTGGCCGACAGCGGACAAGGTGGCGGCCAACACAATGAAGCCGCTACCGGTCACGCCCGCAGCACCTTTGGAGGACAGCAGCAGCACTACCAGCAAAGTGATCTGGTGAGTGATGTCCATGTGCGTGTCGGTCGCCTGGGCGATGAACACAGCGGCCATGGTCAGGTAGATCGCAGTACCGTCGAGGTTGAACGAGTAACCGGTCGGGATCACCAGACCCACTACCGATTTTTGCGCACCCAGACGTTCCATCTTGATCAGCATGCGCGGCAGCACCGACTCCGAAGACGAAGTACCCAGCACGATCAGCAACTCTTCACGGATGTAACGGATCACCTTGATTACGCTGAAGCCGTGAGCGCGAGCAATACTGCCCAGCACCACCAGCACGAACACCACGCAGGTGATGTAGAAGCAGAGCATCAGCTGGCCCAGTTGCACCAGCGAACCGACGCCATAGGCACCGATGGTGAAAGCCATGGCACCCAAGGCACCGATTGGCGCGAGCTTCATGATCATGTTGATGATGTTGAACATCACGTGGGCGAAGCGATCGATGAAATCCAGTATTGGCTTGCCGTAGGAACCCAGACGATGCAAGGCGAAACCGAAGATCACCGAGAACATCAGCACCTGCAGGATATCGCCAGTGGCGAAGGCGCCGACAATGGTGGTCGGAATGACGTTCAGGAGAAAGCCAACGACGCTTTGATCAGCACCGGCAGCCACATAGGCAGCGACCTTGGAGGCGTCCAGGGTAGTCACGTCGATGTGCATGCCGGCACCCGGCTGGACGATGTTGACCACAACCAGACCCACCAGCAGAGCGATGGTGGAAACAATTTCGAAATACAGCAGCGCGTAACCGCCGGTCTTGCCGACCGACTTCATGCTCTGCATACCAGCGATACCGCTGACGACGGTGCAGAAGATGATCGGTGCGATGATCATTTTGATCAGTTTGATAAACCCGTCACCCAGCGGCTTGAGCGCCACGCCGGCCTGAGGGTAGAAATGGCCGATCAGAATACCGATAGTGATAGCTACGATCACCTGTAGATACAGGGATTTGTACAGTGGCTGACGAGTCGTCATTGCAAAGTTCCTCGAGAGTGTCGCCCGGCAATCATCCATCTGACGCCCACAACACCTAAATTGCGAACCCTCCTGCACCGGAGGGATTTGTTTTGTCGAGCTGCGCGCTGGCAGACCTCTCACCCTTATCGCAAAGCCCGTGCCACCTTGCCAAAAACCGCTGAAGACCTTTAACCATCAGGGGTCAGCAGCGCTAACCGGAACATTCCCCTTCGCCGAAGTGGCGGATATCCGCCCATCGACCGACCATCGTCCTACAATTTGGCGGATATCCGCCTTGTCCATCGCCGGGGGCGTGGCTAACATCCGCCCCTCTGTGGACGGATCTACCCTTATGCGCGAACGTACCATCGCCAGTCATTTCGCCCGTGCTGCCCTCGGCGGAGCGCGCAGGCAGGGCTTCGACTATTCGGGCCTGTTGCAACAGCTGGGCATCAGTGCAGAGTTGCTGGACGAACCCAAGGCACG
>JAPLSD010000686.1 GCA_026398835.1 Pseudomonas sp. | reverse complement strand
TGGCCCACAACCTGAAACTCAAAGTAGTCGCCGAGGGTATCGAGACCGCTGATCAGCTGGCGTTCCTGCGCCGCCACCGCTGCGACGTCGGCCAGGGCTACCTGTTCGACCGGCCAATCCCGGGCAGCGAGCTGATCGAAAAGCTCAAGCGCTACCCGCGTGGCCCAATCGCCTGACAGCGCTGTAACACTCGGGCAAACTGTCAGTCTGACTCCTTACTGTTAACTCAATCTGACTGAGAGGACTGATCATGGTCTTGCGCTCGGAAATTCTGGTGAACAAAAACGTGCTTCCAACCAAAGAACAAGCTCTGCCTGGCCGCGAAACCCCGATGACCGTGCCGGAAAAACACTTCGTCCACGACGCCCCGCTGCTGGGCCCGTTCGTCACCGACGTGGATTTCGCGATCTTCGGCCTGGGCTGCTTCTGGGGCGCTGAGCGCAAGTTCTGGCAGCGCGAAGGCGTGGTCAGTACGGCGGTGGGTTACGCCGGCGGTTTTACGCCGAACCCGACGTATGAAGAAGTCTGCTCCGGCCTGACCGGCCACAGTGAAGTGGTACTGGTAGTCTACGAGCCGGCAAAAGTCAGCTACGAAGAGCTGCTGAAGATGTTCTGGGAACTGCACAACCCGACCCAGGGCATGCGCCAGGGCAACGACATCGGCACTCAGTACCGCTCGGTGATCTACGCCACCAACCCGACTCAGTTGGCCACCGCCAAGCACAGCGAGCAAGTGTTCCAGGCCGAACTGACCAAGGCTGGCAAAGGCACCATCACCACCGAAATCGAAGAAGCGCCAACGTTCTTCTTCGCCGAGGCTTATCACCAGCAGTACCTGGCGAAGAACCCTGAGGGTTATTGCGGGATCGGCGGCACAGGCGTGACTTGCCCGATTTGAGCCCGCATTGATCGTTCCCACGCTCTGCGTGGGAATGCCTCAATGGACGCTCCGCGTCCGCCCTTAACGGCGTGACGCAGAGCGTCACGGGCTGCATTCCCACGCAGAGTGGAAACGATCACCGGTCAACTCTCGGAGATCAACCAATCCATCTGCCAGCCACCCTGAGTCTGCCCCAGCTTCTTCGACAGCCATGGCAGCAACTCACGCAACTCCTCCTCCAACCCCCACGGCGGATTGGCGATCGCCAGCCCAGAACCGTTCAGGCTATTGGGCGTATCCAGCGGATGCACCAACAACTCCACCCGCAACAGCTTCGGCGCACCGGTGCCGGCCAGGTCCTGATAGAACCGGCGCAACATCCGCTGATCCTTCACCGGGTACCAGATCGCCGCCACCGTCTGACGCATCCGGCCAATCGCCTCTTTCAACGACGCCGCACAGCGCTGCATCTCATCGAGCTGCTCGAACGGCGGATC
>JAPLSD010000739.1 GCA_026398835.1 Pseudomonas sp. | reverse complement strand
GCTGCCGAAGAAACTCGAGACCACATTGCCGTAGGAGTTGGTGATCACCGACATCATGATCAACCCGGGCACGATGTATTCCATATAGGTGAAACCACCCATATCACCGATCTGCCGACCGATCAGGTTGCCGAAGATCACAAAGTACAAAACCATGGTGATCGCTGGCGGCAGTAGCGTTTGCGGCCAGATCCGGGTAAAGCGACGGACTTCACGGTAGACGATTGTATTGAGTGCAACGAGGTTGGGTTGCAGCTCGGAACTCATACCGCCACCTTCGACAGATTTTTCTCCACCAGGGACACGAACAACTCCTCGAGGCGATTGGTTTTATTACGCAAGCTCAGCACTTCAATGTTCTGCGCGGCCAATTGACTAAACAACGCGGTGATACCCACCGCTTTATCCACCTGGACTTCCAGGGTGTGGCCATCGACCAGGCGGTTCGGATAGCCGATCAACTGAGGCGCAACTTTCATGTCGCTTTTCAGATCGAGCAGGAAAGTCTCGACATGCAGTTGGCTAAGCAACTGCCGCATACTGGTGTTCTCGACAATGGTGCCGTGGTCGATGATGCCGATGTTGCGGCACAGCTGTTCAGCCTCCTCCAGGTAATGGGTAGTGAGGATGATGGTGATGCCTTTCTGGTTCAGCTCGGTGAGGAAGGTCCACATCGAACGACGCAGTTCGATATCCACCCCGGCAGTCGGTTCGTCGAGGATCAGCAGACGCGGTTCATGCACCAGCGCGCGGGCGATCATCAGTCGGCGTTTCATGCCGCCGGACAGCGAACGCGACGGGACATCACGCTTGTCCCACAGGCCGAGCTGGGTCAGGTATTGCTCGGCCCGCTCCTTGGCGACTTTCGGTGGGATACCGTAGTAGCCCGCCTGAGTCACGACAATGTCGAAGGTCTTTTCGAACTGGTTGAAGTTGAACTCTTGCGGCACCACGCCAATGCAGCGTTTGAGCGCGGCGGGCTCACGATCGAGATCATGACCAAAGATATTCACCGTGCCGCTGGTCTTGTTCACCAGGGTCGAGAGAATGCCGATAGTGGTGGATTTGCCGGCGCCGTTGGGGCCGAGCAAGGCGAAAAAATCACCTTCGGCGACATCCAGATCGATACCACTCAGGGCCTGGAAACCGTTGCCGTAGGTTTTGGTTAGCTGCCGGATGGACAGAGCGGAACTCATATCGGATTTACGCACCAAGAAGGGAAGGAAGTTACAAATAAGGGCGGACTGCACGAAATACAACGGCGGCGCACAGGACCAATGGTGCTTGTCGACGCCGCACAAGTACAGTCACCTGTATTGATAGTCAGTATTAAGTCAACGCGGTCATCACGGCTTTCTGATACGCCGGACGTTGTTTCAAGCGCTCATACCAGGCCTCTAGATGGCGCATTTGCGGGCGGTCGACGGGCATCTCAAACCAGGCATAAATAAAGCTGCCCAGCGGAATATCGCCCATGCCAATCTCCTCTCCGGACAGGTAAGGATGTTCAGCCAGCGCCTGATCGACCATCAATAGCAGCTCGGCACAGGTATCGCGCGCAGCATGGATCTTGACCCAATCTTGCTGATCCGCCGGGGTGCGCAATACCCCCCAAAACACCTGACGGAACGGGTCGGCAAAGGTCGAGGTGGTCCAGTCCATCCATTTCTCGGCAGTAGCTCGCGGCTGCAGATTCGCCGGATACCAGGTCGAATCGCAGGCATGCTTAGCGCATAGATAACGCACGATGGTGTTGGATTCCCAGAGTACGAAGCCGTCATCTTCGATGACTGGAACTCGTCCGTTAGGGTTCATGGCACGGTACTCGGGTGTGTCGACTACCCCGAAAGCGCCGCCTGCATCCACTGCCTTGTAGATCAGACCGAGTTCCTCGGCGCACCAGAGTGCTTTTCTGACATTCGACGAATTTTTCCGACCCCAGATCTTCAGCATGACCGCCCCTTGATG
Organism: Pseudomonas sp.; assembly: GCA_026398835.1. Lineage (GTDB taxonomy): Bacteria > Pseudomonadota > Gammaproteobacteria > Pseudomonadales > Pseudomonadaceae > Aquipseudomonas. The sequence continues at coordinate 5,530 of JAPLSD010000739.1, read as the reverse complement.
GATGAATGCCGGGGCAGTCTACGCCGGATCAGGCCCGACTCAAATCAGTCTGCATATCACCCAGTTGGGCTGGCAACTGATCGCTGAACAAATGTGGATAACATTTTTCCAGATGCTCGAAGAAGAAGTCTTCAGGTACATCCGCGAACTGCCCGTGATCCACCAGGTACTCCATCAATTGCTCGCCCTGGCGATTGAACGGATGAAACACGCTGTCGTTAATCCCGTCGAACTCCAGCGGCGCTACGTTGAACAGCTCGCACAACTTCTGGTTGAACGCCGGCGTCGCCTTGACCCAACGCCCTTGTAAATACAGCTCGGTGTAGCCGTGCATGGCGAACACATCGCTTCGGAGCAACTCAAGCAAGCGTGGAGTCGACAGATGATTACGCACATCCGCCAGACCGATTCGCGCGGCGATCCCGCAATGCCGGGCGCATCCGGCAAGCAAGGTCGCCTTTGGCACGCAGTAGCTTTCGCCGGTCGCCAGCGCGTAACTGCCGCGCAAGGTCTCAGGGTCACGGCTGAAGGTATAAGGGTTGTAGCGCACGGCCTCGCGCACGGCGTAATAGAGATTGATCGCCTGTTCGTGCGGATCACGACTGTTGCCGCGATGAGCTTCGGCGAACTCCACCACTATTGGATGGTCACTATCGATGAAGCGGCCGGGACTCAGATACTCGTGCATGAGAACAATCTCCAGGGGAAGCCACGAGTCTAGCGACAGCCCTGGCACAGAGATAACGACGTTTCGGCCAAATATCAGCGCTGGGTGCTCTGTTTACGGAAGTATTCAACCGTCCGCCATTGAGATAACTCTCGAATTTCACCCAATGTTTCCTACAAATTCAGACACATCGCTCTTACCACCCTTTTTGTGGATGCCGTCTAAGCTCTGAGGGTGGTTTTGCCCCTGGTTTCACGGAGGATTGAATATGCTGCTGTTGTGGATACTGGTTCTGGTGGTCGGCATAGCTTATTTGGCGCATCGCCGCACCGCGCCTCTACTGGCTTTGGGCGTGGTCGCTGTCTACCTGCTGGCGATGGGCGCCTTCAGCCGTACACCAGGCTGGCTGTTACTGATTTTCTGGGTAATGCTCGCGGCGGTGACTGCGCCCTTGTTGTTGCCGGACCTGCGACGCAAATTCTTCACTGCGCCGCTGTTCAGCTGGTTTCAAAAAACCTTGCCGCCGATGTCGCAAACCGAGCGAGACGCCATTGATGCCGGTACGGTCTGGTGGGACGGCGAACTGTTCAGCGGGCGCCCGGACTGGAACACGCTACTGGCCTATCCGAAAGCGCAACTGAGCGAAGAGGAGCAGGCGTTTATCGATGGCCCGACCGAAGCGCTGTGCGCCATGGTCAGCGACTGGCAGATCAGCCAATCGATGGACCTGCCGCCAGAAGCCTGGGATCACATTAAACAGCACGGCTTTTTTGCCCTGATCATTCCCAAGGAATTCGGCGGAAAAGGTTTCTCGGCCTACGCCCACTCCCAGGTGGCAATGAAACTGGCGACCCGCAGCGGCGACCTGGCGTCCACCGTGATGGTGCCAAACTCCCTCGGCCCGGCCGAACTGCTGCTGCATTACGGCACCGACGAACAACGTAACCATTACCTGCCCCGGCTGGCCCGCGGCGACGATATTCCCTGCTTTGCGCTGACTGGCCCGCTGGCGGGCTCCGACGCCGGGGCGATGCCGGACACTGGGGTGATCTGCAAAGGTGAATGGGAAGGTAAAGAAACCCTCGGCCTGCGCCTGAACTGGGAAAAGCGTTACATCACCCTTGGCCCGGTTGCCACCTTGCTCGGCCTGGCCTTCAAGGCCTATGACCCGGACCACTTGTTGGGCGACAAAGAAGACCTGGGCATCAGCCTCGCGCTGATTCCGACCGACACTGCCGGTGTGGAGATCGGCCGCCGTCACCTGCCGCTGGGCGCCGCGTTCATGAACGGCCCGAACTCCGGCAAAGATGTATTTGTGCCGCTGGAGTTCCTCATCGGCGGCCAGGAGATGCTCGGCAAAGGCTGGATGATGCTGATGAACTGCCTGTCGGTCGGGCGCTCCATTTCTTTGCCTGCGGTGGGCACCGGTGCGGCCAAGTTCACCAGTCTGGTGAGCGGCCAGTACGCGCAGGTTCGCGAACAATTCAATGTGCCGCTGTCAGCCTTTGAAGGCATTCAGGAAGCACTGGCGCGCATCGGCGGTAATGCCTGGATGATGGACGCCGCGCGGATGCTCACCGCCAACGCGGTAGACCTCGGCGAAAAACCCTCGGTGCTCTCGGCCATTCTCAAATACCATCTGACCGAACGCGGCCGCGAGTGCATCAGCCACGCCATGGACATCCACGGCGGCAAGGCCATCATCATGGGCCCGAATAATTACCTGGGTCGCAGCTGGCAAGGCGCACCGATCTTCATCACAGTGGAAGGCGCGAACATCCTCTCGCGCAACCTGATGATATTCGGCCAGGGTGCGATTCGCTGCCATCCGTTCGTGCTCAAGGAAATGGCCCTCGCCGACCGCGAAGACAAACAACAGGCACTGATCGAATTCGACGGCCTGCTGCTCAAACACATTGGTTTTGCCGTGAGTAACGCCGCCAGTACCTTCGTATTGAACCTTGGCCTTGGGCATTTCGAACATGTACCGGGGGACAAACTCAGCCAACGTTACTTCCGCGCGCTTAACCGCCAGGCCGCGGCCTTCGCCATGCTTACCGACCTCAGCATGATGTTGCTGGGCGGCGAACTGAAACGCCGCGAACGGCTGTCCGCGCGTCTGGGCGACGTGCTCAGCAATATGTATCTGGCCTCTGCCGCGCTGAAGCGTTATCACGACCTCGACTCCCCAGAGCATATGCACCCGCTGTTCGCCTGGGCCATGGAAGAAAGCCTTGGTCAGTCCGAACGAGCGCTGGACGAACTGCTCACCAACTTCCCGAACAAAGTACTCGGATGCCTGCTGCGGGTCGTGGTGTTCCCGTTCGGTCGTCGGCACAAAGGTCCGTCAGATAAGTTGGGGGCTGAAGTCGCCGCAGTCATCGGTCGCGCCAAAGGCGATCCAACCCTCGAAGAGTTGCTGGGGGGCTGCTATCGCCCACAATCGACAGAGGATCCGGTCGGTGCCCTGCAGCATGCCTGCAACCTCCTGAGTGCCGCTCAGCCGCTACAGAAAAAACTCCATACGGCGCTGAAAAGCGGCCAGGTCAAACCTTCCGCCGGGGAACATGCCATCGATGCCGCGCTGGAGGCTGGCGTCTTGCAACCGGTTGAAGCCAAGACCTTGCATGAAGCAGAAGCCGCACGGCGCAAGGTCATCGACGTCGATGACTTTACCAAAGACGAACTGACACTCAGCGAGGGCAAAACCCGTTAAGCCAGTCCGTATAGCTGTTCGATTATGAAAAGCGGGTGCCGGAGTTATATACTCTCGCGCCCGTTTTGCTTTAGCTCTAGAGGACTCCCGTTATGCTCGACCACACTCTCGCCCTGCTCGCACACCTGCGAAGCATCCTGGTCGCCTTGGGTGAAGCCGAACAGGTTCCGGAAGAAAGCCACGAACTTTTCCTCGAGCGCTTCGACGAACTGATGCTGCTATTGCCGGTCGATCCGATCGAAAGCCAATACCTGGGTCAGGACATTCTCTGCCAGGTCATCGCACGTTATCCGCAGATTGCCCACCTGGTGCCACGTGATCTGCTGTGGTACTTCGCCGGCGATTGCCTGCACTTCATGCCCGATGACGAGATCGACCTGTACCAGGCCCTCGAAGATCGTCGTTATGAAGCTGAACAGAACGACGAACCGTTCGACTGGAACCAGGAAAAACAACTGCTATCGATGTCGAATCAGGACAGCAAACACTGATCTACAATCGATAACGCAAAAGGCCCGCTCGGTTAAAACGGCGGGCCTTTTTATTTACTCAAGAGCTGCTGCGTGGGGATGGGGAAGCCAGCGTCGGTTCCTTCTCCAGACACTCCACCAGATAGTCGATGAACACCCGCAGCTTCGGCGGTAAATAACGCGTCGGCGAATGCAGAAGCCATGCTCCGCCGTGATACGAAGCGAGAAAGGTCCAGTCCGGCAACACCTGCACTATCAGCCCCTGCTCCAGCGCATGCCGTGCCGTGAAATACGGCAAGCTGCCAATTCCGACATGCTGCAAAACCGCGTCCAGCCGAACACCGGTGTGATTGGCCGCATAGCGCCCGCGCACGCCAACCGTCACCGCCTTGGTGCCTTTCTTGAATTTCCAGCGCGCATCACTGGGGGTTTCGCCCAGATAAATGCAACTGTGGTTGAGCAGATCGTGGGGATGAGTAGGCGTTCCGTGCTCGGCCAGGTACTGCGGCGTCGCACAAATCAAATGCTCGATAGGCAGTAGCTGGCGACCGATCAAACCGGGTGGAGGACTATCCGTGATACGGATACTGAGATCGACATTGTCATCGATCAGATCCACATGTCGATCTTCCAGAATCAGCTGCACATCCACTTTAGGATAACGCCGCAAAAACTCTGGTATGTGCGGATGGACCACAAAACGGCCGACCGCCTTTGGCACACTGACCCGCAGCAGGCCTTCAGCCTCATGGTTGTACTGGCCGCTGATTTCCATCACTGACCTAGCCGCACTGACCATGTCCTGGCAGCGTTTGAATACTTCCTCACCGCTTTCACTCAAGCGCAGCTTGCGGGTAGTACGTTGCAGCAAGCGAGTCGCCAACGCTTTCTCCAGGCGAGAAATACTGCGACTCACCGCTGAAGGTGAGGAGCCCAGCTGTCGGGCGGCTTCGGAAAAACTGCCGGTCTCTACAACCTTGACAAAGATCGCCATCTCACCCAGCAGAGGCAGCGGGAGATTTATGCTCATTACGCACAAGTCCATTGATATTTGAACGGATTATCGCGCACTTCCTCCATCCCTATACTACTGAATAGAACCTTGATGCGGATGTAGATGATGACCCAGCGCCTCTTTTTCACCAATGACGACCTGATAGCGGACCTTGAGGTACTCGACTGCACAGCCCACAAAAACGAGTTTGCTGTCGTATTGCAGTCGACGATCTTCCACCCTCAAGGCGACGGTCAGCCTTCTGATACCGGCTATCGAGGCAACGCCTCGCCCCTTACTTACTGGAGTTGAAATGCTTTCGAACTACCTAGGCGAGTTTCTCGCACTGGCTGCGATCCACTTTCTCGCAGTGGTCGCCCCCGGGCCGGATTTCGCGATCACCGTCCGCCAGAGCGTGCGCTTCGGTCGAGTGGTCGGGCTGTGCACCGCTATCGGGATCGGCGCAGGCATTTCGGTGCATGTGCTTTATACCCTACTCGGGGTAGGCGCACTGATGCACACCACACCGTGGTTACTGAGCATCGCCAAGGTCGTGGGTGGCGCTTACATTCTGTACCTTGGTGTCAGCCTGCTGCGCAGCAAACCGAAAACCGCTGTTGAAGGCAGCAACGCTGCGCCGGAGCAAGTGGAACGCCAGACGTTGCCCAAAGCGTTCATGACCG
>JAPLSD010000019.1 GCA_026398835.1 Pseudomonas sp. | reverse complement strand
GTGGTCTGGGCGCGGAGCAAGGTGGTGTTATCGCTTGGGCGGACCAATTGAAAGCGCCGGGTCATTTTCAGGCGTTCATCCCAGTCGACGATCCAGGTCGCCAACTGCAGCTCATCATCTTCGTAGGCAGCGGCCAGGTAATCAATCTCGTGGCGCACCACGGCCATCGCCCGGTCCAGCCGCCGGTATTCGGTCAGGTCCAGCCCCAGGCGCTGCGAATGACGCCAGGCGCAGCGCTCGAGCCAGGTGACATACACCGCGTTATTGGCATGCCCAAGCCCGTCGATGTCCTCTGCACCCACCTGCAGATCAATGATAAATGGCGTTGCCAGATCCCAGCCCATGCCCCAACTCCCCGGTCAGATAAATTCGACCGGGGCAGTGTAACGGATGCTCAGGCGGATTGGCGCGATTGCAGACTGCGCCCGGCAAGCAAGGCCAGCACGCCCTCAATCAGGCGAGGGTCAGCCAGTACACGCTGATGGCCGCCCTCTTCCAGGCGCAACAGACGGCTGTCAAACCAGGCCTCGTGAATCAACTGCGACTCATTGACCGGGACAAAGCAATCATCCTCGGCATGCACGATCAGCCCTGGCATATCCAATTGATAGTGGGCCACATCGAGCCGGGACGCTTGCATGCCAACCTCCTGCTCAACTTGCCGGATAAAGGCTGAACGCGCCTTCGGCGGCAAGCGCACATAGCGGGCAAAACCGCGCAGCACTGCCAATATGCGGGCAGGTGCGGCGATGCTGACCAAGGTTTCGGTTTTCAAGCCCAACTGGACCGCCAGCATGGCGCTGGCACCGCCCATGGAATGACCGATAACAGCCTGCAACGGTGGCAATTCAGCTGCAGCCTCGAGCATGGCGCGGGCGAACAACACGACATTTGCCTCAATACCAGGAGATCGACCGTGGGCCGGGCCATCCAGCGCGACCACGGTGTAGCCGGCCTCGACCAGCGCTGAGATCAGGCTGGCGAACTGCGTCGGCCGGCCTTCCCAGCCATGCATCAACAGAACGGTTGGCCCGTGCCCCCAGCGCAACGCCGAAAGCCCGAAACGCAAAGTGATCCGCTCGGATTTTGCCAGCAGCGGCAATTCCCAATCCCGCGGCGGTAGCTCGCGCGGCGTCATGAACGCCAGCCGCATCTTTCTCGCTACCAATCGCGGTGCAAACCAGCCCAAGGTGCCATTAACGCCACGAACCCAACTTAAAGTGCTCATCGCTCATCTCCTCAGGCTTTCGCTTCAGGTCACAGCACCGCCGACTTGGCGGCACGCAGCAATCGATCGGATAACTCACCCGGACCCAAGGCCCGAGCCAGTGCCAAGCCGCCCACCATCAGGGCGATATCGACCAAGGCTTTGTCGGTGTCTTCCGGGCTGGCCGCCATTTGCGCGACCATCAACTCCATGTGCTCGTTCAGTGCCTGACGAAAGTCGTCCGGCAGACGGCCCAACTCCCCGATCGAAGACGGAAGCGGGCAAGCATGGTCAGTTGAATCACGGTGTTTACGCGACAGGTAGAACGCGACGATCAAAGCGCGGCGCTCCTCGCCAGTCAGTTCAGCATCCATTTGCGCGATCGAGTCACGGCGCTCAGCAAGCAGTTGCTTGAACGCCTCCAGCATCAGCGCATCCTTACTTTCAAAGTGCGCATAGAAGCCACCCACCGTAAGCCCGGCGGCGCCCATCATCTCTCCCACGCTCGGCTCGGCCGGACCACGCTGAATCAGCGCTGCGCTTGCGGCCTTCAGGATGCGTTCGCGGGTTTGAGCTTTTTTATCGTTCATCGTTGCCTCCGAATATTACGATTAAAATATTATTCTCATAATAAATTTTCGCAAGTCATTGCAGTGACCGCTGGTCAGAAGAGCCACTTTTTGAGTGATAGAGCGCTTGAGAACAGAGCGTTGAAGAAAGAGAGAATTGGCGAATGCCAGACAAACAAAAGGGCCATTCAATAATTGAATGACCCCTATAAATCCCGCAGAGCGGGTAATCGTGGCGTCCCCTAGGGGACTCGAACCCCTGTTACCGCCGTGAAAGGGCGGTGTCCTAGGCCACTAGACGAAGGGGACGCAAAACCTTCTATACACGTGATCAGGCTGAGTCTGATCGATTCAAGGCCGGTGTGGCCAGACCTTGAACTGTAAAATTGGTGGAGCTAGACGGGATCGAACCGTCGACCTCTTGCATGCCATGCAAGCGCTCTCCCAGCTGAGCTATAGCCCCGGATTTTTCGCCTCGCGGCGGAGCAGCATCTTTCAACACTGCTTCTGTAAAACTGGCGTCCCCTAGGGGACTCGAACCCCTGTTACCGCCGTGAAAGGGCGGTGTCCTAGGCCACTAGACGAAGGGGACGCAAAACCCTTCTATACAACATGATCAGGCTTAACCTGATCAATTCAAGGCCGGTGTGGCCAGACCTTGAACTGTACAATTTGGTGGAGCTAAACGGGATCGAACCGTTGACCTCTTGCATGCCATGCAAGCGCTCTCCCAGCTGAGCTATAGCCCCACGTTGTGGACGGGGCGCATGTTAAGCGTGAGGCGCGAACCTGTCAAATAATTTTTCAACAAATTTCAAAATTTTTTGTCGGCATAACAATCACTTACCGTCCAACCCCCGGAATTCCGGGGGCTCAATGGCCACTGCGCGCCCTACTCTGCCTGGACGCAATGGCCATCAATCCCTTACGAAGCCTCTCAGGCGATGGCGCCCAAGAGTTTTTCCCACTCCTTGTTTTCCTTCTTCGACACGCCACCGAGCAAGTCGATGGCCTGGCGCAGACGGAAACGCGTCAGGTCCGGGCCGAGGATTTCCATCGCATCGAGCACCGACACAGAGCTGGCCTGACCGGTAATCGCTGCAAACATCAGCGGCATGGCGTCACGCAGCTTCAGCTCCAGGGATTCGACCACCGCTTGAATGGTCGCGGTGATGCTGTCCTTCTCCCACTGACGCAGGCTTTCCAGCTTCCACAGAATCAACTGCATCAACTGACGAACCTGGTCACCCGAGAGCTTCTTGGACTCGAACAGCTTGACGTCCGGCGTCACACCGCCGGCAAAGAAGAATCCGGCCAGCGGCGCAATCTGACTGAACGTCTCGACCCGGCCTTGCACGTGCGGCGCGATTTTCATCAAGTACTCAGGGTTCAGCGCCCATTCCTGCACACGGCTGGCGAACTCTTCCACCGGCAGGTCGCGCAGCCACTGACCATTGAGCCAGGAGAGCTTCTCGACATCGAAAATCGGCCCGCCCAGGGAAACCCGCGACAGATCGAAGTGATCGACCATTTCCTGCAACGAGAACTTCTCGCGCTCGTCGGGCATGGACCAGCCCATGCGGCCCAGGTAGTTGAGCATCGCTTCCGGCATAAAGCCCATACGCTCGTAGAAGGTCACCGAGGTCGGGTTCTTGCGCTTGGACAGCTTGCTCTTGTCCGGGTTACGCAGCAGCGGCATGTAGCACAACTCCGGTTGTTCCCAGCCGAAGTATTCGTAGAGCAGGATCAGTTTCGGCGCCGACGGCAGCCATTCTTCACCACGCAGCACATGGGTGATGCCCATCAGGTGATCGTCGACCACGTTGGCGAGGAAGTAGGTTGGCAAACCGTCGGTCTTCATCAGCACTTGCATATCCATGCGATCCCACGGGATCTCGACGTCGCCACGGAGCATGTCCGGCACTACGCAGACGCCTTCGGTCGGCACCTTCATGCGGATCACATGCGGCTCACCGGCCGCCAGACGACGCTGCACTTCTTCTGGCGATAGCAACAGCGCACGGCCGTCGTAACGCGGAGTTTCGCCGCGAGCCATTTGCTCGGCGCGCATCTGGTCCAGTTCTTCAGCGGTGCAGAAGCACGGGAAGGCATGACCCAAATCGACAAGCTGCTGGCAATACTTCTGATAGATCTCGCCGCGTTCGCTCTGGCGATACGGGCCGTGCGGGCCGCCGACGTCCGGGCCTTCGCTCCAGTTGATGCCCAACCAGCGCAAGGCATCGAAAATCTGCTGTTCGGACTCGCGGGTCGAACGCAATTGATCGGTGTCTTCGATCCGCAGGATGAACTCACCACCATGCTGCTTGGCAAAGCAGTAGTTGAACAAAGCGATGTAAGCGGTGCCGACGTGGGGATCCCCGGTAGGCGATGGCGCGATGCGAGTGCGGACGGTGGTCATGGCATGTCTCGGAAAGAATATAAAAAGCGGAGATGAAACAAAGGGCGAATGGTAACAGGCGAGACCGACCCGGCTCCAGTGAGCAGGGCATTTAAGCCAACGTTGCGTCTACAAAGCGCCGTGGCGCTGCTGAATGGTCGATTATCAGCAACCCGCATTTACCGCTCATCGGCTATATGCCAGATTCGCACACTGTTAAATTTCCTTACGCCTTCTCGACTACAGTCTGCCCATGCCTGCCCAACTTCAGCGTCGCCTGTTTATTTTTCTGTTTATCGTCCTGCTGATCGCACTGGGTTTCTTCGCCCAATGGTTCTTCAAGGGACGATTTTATGAAAGCACCGATAACGCCTATGTCCAGGGCGAAATCACCCGCGTTTCCAGCCAACTGGGCGCACGCATTGACGAAGTGCTGGTGCGCGACAACCAGCACGTGGAAAAAGGCGAGCTGCTGATCAAACTCGAGGACGATGACTTTCACCTCGCTGTCGACCGCGCCAACGCCATGCTGGCCACCCGCGCGGCCGAGCGCTTGCAGGCCCAGAGTAAGTTGACCCAACAGGCCAGCCTGATCGCCGCCAGCGAAGCACAGGTTGCGTCCAGCCAGGCCAGCCTCGGTCGCTCACAGATAGATCTGTCCCGGGCGCAAACCCTGCGTAAACCAGGTTATGTCTCGGAAGAACGGGTCACCACCCTCTCCGCTGACAACCACATCGCCCGCTCGCAAGTCGCCAAGGCTCAGGCTGACGCGCAAGGTCAGCGCCAGCAGGTCAACGCCCTCAACGCCGAGATCAAACGCCTCGACGCGCAGATCGCCAACGCCCGCACTGACCTGGCTCAGGCCGAGCTGAACCTGACCCGCAGCGAAATCCATGCGCCGATCAGCGGTCTGATCGGTCAACGCGCGGCCCGCAACGGCCAATACGTGCAGGCCGGCGCCTACTTGCTGTCGATCGTGCCGGACCAGGACATCTGGATTCAGGCCAACTTCAAGGAAACCCAGATCGGCCATATGCAGCCGGGGCAAAAAGCCGAGCTGACATTCGATGCTTATAGCGACACACCGATCGAAGCCCGGGTCGACAGTCTGTTCGCCGCCTCTGGTGCGCAGTTCAGCCTGTTGCCGCCAGACAACGCCACCGGCAACTTCACCAAAGTGGTTCAGCGCATCCCGGTCAAGCTGACCTTCGCCGCTGATAACCCGCTGCACGGCAAAATCCGCCCGGGCATGTCGGCCACCGTCAAAGTCAACATCAAAGCGGATACCGACACCCAAAATGGCCGGTGATCAACTGATCCGCCCGGTCGGAGAGCCGACCCGGCGCGACTGGATTGCGGTGATGAGCGTGATGCTCGGCGCGTTTATGGCAGTGCTGGATATCCAGATCACCAATTCCTCGCTCAAGGACATTCAGGGCGCGCTGTCGGCCACTTTGGAAGAAGGCTCGTGGATTTCCACCTCGTACCTGGTGGCGGAAATCATCATGATCCCCCTGACCGCCTGGCTGGTGCAGCTGTTGTCCGCACGGCGACTGGCGGTCTGGGTTTCGCTGGGCTTTCTGGCGGCCTCGTTGCTGTGCTCTATGGCCTGGAGCCTGGAGAGCATGATCGTCTTTCGTGCCTTGCAAGGTTTCACCGGTGGCGCACTGATTCCGCTGGCGTTCACCCTGACCCTGATCAAACTCCCCGAACACCACCGCGCCAAAGGCATG
>JAPLSD010000680.1 GCA_026398835.1 Pseudomonas sp. | reverse complement strand
CGCTGTATCGACGATGTCCGCATAAGGCACGTAGGGTTTGATGTCGAGAATGGGTGTGCCATCCAGCAAATCGATACCGGAGATCCACAGGCGATTGGCTTCGACTTTGTCGAGCTTGACCACGGATTGGCCGATGCCGTTTGGGCGATGGGTGGCACGGGTGGCAAATACCCCCATGGATTTATTACCGCCCAGGCGGGGCGGGCGAACTTTGAGCCGTGGTTTGTCTTCCAGGGCTTGATGGAACAGGAACAGCAGCCAGACATGACTGACCTGCTCAAGCCCCTGCACGGCATCGCCCTGATCAAACGGCGCGACCAGTTCCAGAACGCCACGGGCGGCAGGAGCCAATTGCGGTTGGCGCGGAATGGCGAATTTCTCCTTGAAGCAGGAGCGCACAAAGCCGATGGGGGAAACGCTATAGGTCATGGTCTGGATCGAAGCGGGGTGAGGGCGGGAATGATAACCCGAGCGACCGCTGGATCGGTGATGACTGACAGATCGCCATCGCGAATCTCAGAGACTAAACCCACCATCCAGCGCAATGATATTCCCGGTCATGTAAGCCCCGGCGGTACTCGCCAGGCTGATGGCCAACGCAGCCATCTCTTCCTCGCGACCCCAGCGCTTCATCGGGATCAGCGCGGTGTCTTCGGCCAGTGCCTGTTCGTCGTTAGCGATGTGTTGGGTCATTTTGCTCGGGAAGCGTCCGGGGGCGATGACGTTGACATTGATATGCTGGCTGACCAGCTCGCGGGCGAGAATCCGCGACAGTTGATGCAGGGCCGCTTTGCTCGGACCGTAGGCGTACGCCTGTTCGCCAAACGAGGAGATCCCGGCCACCGAGCCGATATTGATGATGCGCGCCGGGTTCGCGGCTGAGCCGGCCTTGCGCAACAGTGGCAAGAACTGCTGGATGCAGTTGAACACCGAGGTCACGTTGAGTTGCATGACCTTTTCCCAGCCCTTGACCGGATAACTTTCCAGCGGCGCGCCCCAGGTAGTGCCGGCATTGTTCACCAGAATATCCAGGTGACTGATCTGTTCGCCCAAGCGTGTGGCCAATTGCTGCACATCTTCTTCGTTGGCGAGATTGGCGGCGAGGGCGTGACAGCGGCCCAAGGCACTCAATTCTTCAGCGGTCTGCTGACAGGCCTCTGCGTCGCGGGCGCAGACATACACCGTCGCCCCGGCCTCTACGAAAGCCTTGGCGATCATTTTTCCGATACCACGGGTGCCGCCGGTCACCAGAGCGGTGCGGCCTTGCAGGGAAAAGTAAGGGTGCATGGCGAGTCCTGAGGGCTGAGGGTCAGTGCATACCCTAGTCTTCAGGCTCGAAAAGCGGAGCCATTATTGTGCAGCGCAATGAGCAAGCATAAGGATTCAGATGGCTGACCACCTGAATCCAGAGCAATCAGCTGCGAACGCGCAGGGTCAGGCCCTTGAGGAAATTGCGCAGCAGTTGATCACCGCAGGTGCGGTAGTTGGTGTGGCCGAACTTGCGGAACAGCGCGCTCAGCTCAGGCTTGGACACCGGGAACTCGGCGGCCTTGAGGATCGCGTGCATGTCGTCTTCCTTCAGTTCGAAGGCAACCCGCAGTTTCTTCAGGATGATGTTGTTGGTTACCGGCGTTTCGATCGGCAGCGGTGGACGGCTTTCGTCCTTGCCGCGCTTGAAGATCACCAGGCCGTCGAGGAAATGCGCCATCACTTCGTCCGGGCAGAACACGAAGCCTTCTTCCTCGTCTTTTTTCAGGTAAGTGAGGACGTCTTCCTTGGTCACTTCCAAACCGCCGAGCTTGATGAGCTCGACAACTTTGTTGTCACTGATGTCGAGCATATAGCGCACGCTGCGCAGTACATCGTTATGAATCATGTTTGCAGTCCTGATCAATCAGCTGTGATCGCCGCAGAGAAGCGTGCGGCATCGAAAGGTGTGGCAGCACAGAGCGTTAGAACTTCTCTTTGCTGGACAGGTAGCGCCATTGGCCAACCGGCACTTTGCCGATGGAGACCCCGCCGATACGGATGCGACGAACGGCAACGACCTTGAGGCCGACGGCTTCGCAGAACAGGGCGATCACGCCCGGTTGTGGATTTTTCATCGCAAAGCGTAGGCGGTTTTCGTTCTGCCAGCTGGCTTTGACTGCCGGCAGTTCCTTGCCTTTGTAAGTCAGACCGTGGTTCAGGCGGTTGAGGCCGTGGGCGACCATTTCTCCAGAGACCTCGACCACATACTCCTGCTCGATCTTGTTGGAATCGGCAGTCAGTTTGCGAAGGATCTTCCAGTCCTGGGTGAACACCAGCAGACCACTGGCGTTGGCTTGCAGATCTGAACTGGCGGTCAGGCGCAGGAAGTGTCCCTTG
>JAPLSD010000057.1 GCA_026398835.1 Pseudomonas sp. | reverse complement strand
TTCCAGAGCCTTCTTGAAGACCGGTGGTTCCGGCCGCTCACCCTCTTCGAAGAGTTCGAACAGACGCTCCATGGTTTGCGGCTTTCCCGAGGCCAACAGAAAGGCTTCAAGCAATGGCGCCAGCTCGCGGGGTTCAGTCAGATTCATTGATTTCGGCTCGTTATTCGGCTCGCGCCCGCACATGGATAGCCGCAAAGGGCTCATTCTGCACCAGCTCGACCAAGGACTCCTTGACCAGCTCGAGGATTGCCATAAAGGTCACGACCACTCCCAGTCGACCTTCTTCAGCGGTAAACAGCTCGACAAAGGGCACGAAACCACCGCCCTTGAGCCGTTCCAGCACATCACTCATACGCTCGCGGGTGGACAACGCCTCGCGGCTGACCTGATGGCTTTCGAACATATCGCCACGGCGCAGAACTTCGGCCATGGACATCAGCAATTCTTCAAGACTCACGTCCGGCAACAATTTACGCGCCCGGGCCTCTGGTGCATCGAGCTTGGGCACCACCACATCGCGCCCTACCCGGCTCAAGCCATCGATGCCTTCGGCAGCGGCCTTGAAGCGTTCGTACTCCTGCAAGCGGCGGATCAACTCGGCGCGCGGGTCGTCTTCTTCCGCTTCGATCTCGCTGGCCCGCGGCAGCAGCATCCGCGACTTGATCTCGGCGAGCATCGCCGCCATTACCAGGTATTCAGCGGCCAGTTCCAGGCGCACCGACTGCATCAACTCGACATAGCCCATGTACTGACGAGTGATTTCCGCCACCGGAATATCGAGGATGTTGATGTTCTGTTTGCGGATCAGGTACAGCAGCAGGTCGAGCGGGCCTTCGAAGGCTTCGAGGAAAACCTCAAGCGCATCCGGCGGGATGTACAGGTCCAGCGGCATTTCCATGACCGCCCGGCCATAGACCATGGCGAACGGCAGTTCTTGCTGCGCTCCCGCCTGGCTGTCCACTGATTCGACTGCAGACATCTAGGCTTCGACCGTGAACGGCGCAGGATCACCACAACCGACACGGATCACTTCCGGCTCGCCGTCGGCCAGATTGATCACGGTGGACGCTTTGATGCCGCCGAAACCGCCATCAATGATCAGGTCGACCTGATGTTCAAGCAATTGGCGCATCTCATAAGGGTCGCTCATGGGCTCGGTCTCACCGGGCATGATCAGCGTCACACTCATCAGCGGCTCGCCCAGTTCTTCAAGCAACGCCAAAGCAATCGGGTGACTCGGCACCCGCAGGCCAATGGTCCGCTTCTTGGGATGCAGCAACAAACGCGGGACTTCGCGGGTGGCGTTGAGAATGAACGTGTATGGGCCCGGCGTATGGGCCTTGAGCAGGCGGAAGGTGCCGGTGTCGATTTTGGCGAACAGCCCCAGTTGCGACAGGTCGCTGCAGATCAGTGCGAAGTTGTGCTTTTCGTCCAGTTGCCGCAAACGACGGACACGCTCGATGGCGTTCTTGTCGCCAATCTGGCAACCAATTGCATAGGACGAGTCGGTTGGATAGATCACCACCCCACCGGATCTGATGATCTCGACAGCCTGTTTGATCAGGCGCGCTTGTGGGTTTTCCGGATGAATCTGGAAAAATTGACTCACATTTTCTACCTGTTCAGACGGCGGCAATAATTGGGTCATGTTTGAACCGACACCAAAGCGGCGGCAGATCCTCCGGGAGCGGGCGGTATTCGCCAATCTCGGACCAGCCTCCAGGGCCATGAAAATCACTGCCGGCGCTGACCAGCAGCCCAAACTCACGAGCAAGAATAGCCAGGCTGCCCACTTGCTCTGCGGGCTGATGACCATTAACCACCTCAATCGCGTGGCCACCTGCTTGAATATAGTCGGCAATCAGGCGACGGCGTTTGCTGCGGGTGAAATCGTAGTGCCAAGGATGCGCCAGGCTAACCCAGGCACCCGCCGCACGCAGGGTTTCGACGGTTTCTTCCAAAGTCGGCCAATGCTGCTTGACGTCCCCTAACTTGCCGGCGCCCAGCCATTTGCGGAACGCTTCAGCGCGATCCTTCACAAAACCGGCACGCACCAGGTAATCGGCGAAGTGCGGGCGAGCGGGCGCATTACCGCTGTCGCCCAACTCCTGCTGAACTGCGCGTGCACCTTCCAGCGCGCCCGGCATGCCCTTGAGCGCAAGCTTGCGGCTTATTTCTTCGGACCGTAGCCAGCGGCCATCATGCAATTTGGCAATGGCCTCGACCAGCGCCGGAGCGTTGACGTCGAAACCATAGCCCAATACATGAATGGTCGCCCCGCCCCAGGTACAGGATAATTCGATACCGTTGATCAGCTGCATACCCAGCGCTACGGCCGCGCTGCGGGCCTCTTCCAGGCCTTCGAGGGTGTCATGGTCGGTCAAGGCCAGGACTCGCACGCCTTTCTCGAACGCCCGCGCCACCAGTACCGCAGGCGCCAGGGCGCCATCGGAGGCCGTGCTATGGCAATGCAAATCAACATTCACAGGACTCTGTAACCTCAAATCAGCTGGCGCTTTCGCTACCATGGATGTTTGTTATTATGCCGCCACATCCTGCTTCTGGCTGCCACTGTGAAACAATTCATCGACTTCATCCCGCTGCTGCTGTTTTTCATCGTCTACAAAATCGATCCACGGGTCGTCGACATCGCCGGCCATGAGCTGACTGTAGGCGGTATTTACAGTGCCACGGCGATGCTGATCATCAGTTCGCTGGTGGTTTACGGCACGTTGTTCATTACCCAGCGCAAGCTGGAAAAGAGCCAATGGCTGACGCTGATCGCCTGCCTGGTCTTCGGCAGCCTGACCCTCGCCTTCCACAGCGAAACCTTCCT
>JAPLSD010000191.1 GCA_026398835.1 Pseudomonas sp. | reverse complement strand
GGCCCCTGGTCTTTTACCCTGATTCCGCTGTGGGTCGCGTCTGCAATGACCGTGACCTGGATGTGGCTGTCATCGGGTGAAAACTTGATGGCGTTGTCGAGCAGGTTACAGGCTGCATCGAACAGCAATTGAGGGTCACCAGAGAGATTCGCCGGTTTAGCACTGGGAACAAGTTCCAGGGTCATGCCGCGTTCTTCGGCCAACGGCTCGAAGAGTTCCGTGGCATCTGCCGCGATCTGGTTCAGGTCAACCTGGGCGAAGTTACTGCGTCTGGCGCTGACTTCGATTTCGGAAATACGCAGCAACGCCCGGAAAGTCTGCAAAAGGCCCATGGCCTCCTCGATGGCGGCATCGATGGCTGCGGCATATTCTTCTTTGCTCAGGTTGCGTCGCTGAGCGCGCTCCAACCCGGCAATCAGTCGGGTCAGCGGGGTGCGAAGATCATGGGCAATGTCGTCGCAGACGCCTTTGACTTCACTCATCAGGCGCTCGAGTTCGTCGAGCATGCCATTGACGACACTGGCGATACGGTCGATGTCATCGCGGTTGCCGCGGGTCGGCAAGCGTCCACTGAGGTCACCCTCGATAATGCGTTCGATCGAGCGGCCAAGGGCTTCCAGCCGCCGGCGCGCGGAATAACCAAGTGCGATTGCACCGAGCAGGCCGACCACCACCAGCAGTGCACCGCCGGAGATCAACGCCTGGACCAGTAACTCGTCGAACTCACGAATGTCGTGGATATCCTGGGCGACCAACAGCGTTTGTCCGTTTTCCAGCCGATGCACCATGAAGCGCACAGGGCGGTTGTGGTCATGGGGCGCACGCCAGTCGAACTCATAGGGTTTATCGTATTTTTTGAAATCGGGCAGTGTCTGGATCGCTCCGGCAAGCGGTTGGCCATTGGCATCGAATAGTGCGTGTGGAGTGTGGCCTTCTATGTCCTGTTCGGCATGTTGGCGAATCTCCTGCTGGCGCAAGACAGGGGCTTGACGGCTACGGGTGTCGATCTGATGGTACAGCGCCGTATCGACTTCAGCTTTCAAGTAGCCTGCGGTCTGCCAATAGATGTAGCCGAATAACCCGAGAAACGAACAACCGAAGAGCGCCAGAAACATCAACGCCGTGCGAAAGCTGATGGTGCGCGGGATTTCACTCAGGTGAACGGAGAACATAGCCGGCTCCGCGAATGGTATGAATCATTTGTTCTTCGCCCTCTGCGTCGATCTTGCGGCGCAGGCGTCCGATATGGACCTCGATGACGTTGGTGCGCTCGTCGTAACTGTAATTCCAGACGGCTTCGAACAGCATCGTACGGGTCACTACCTGGCCGGCATGTTGCACCAGGTATTCGAGCAGGGCGTATTCGCGGGGCAACAGGTCGATCTGTCGCTCACCCCGACGCACGGTGCGGCGCAGTAGGTCGAGGTCAAGATTGGCGACGCGCAGACGATTTTCCCGTTCCTGACCCGGCAGTGCGACACGTCGACGGCTCAGCGCATCCAGGCGGGCCGTCAGTTCAATGAATTCGAATGGCTTGGTCAGGTAATCGTCACCGCCGGCACGCAGGCCGCGAACCCGCTCGTCGAGTGCGCTGAGTGCGCTGAGGATCAGCACCGGCGTCGCGATGCCGGACGCACGCAAGGCGGTCAGCATGCCCAGTCCATCCAGGGCGCCGGGGAGCATACGGTCGAGGACGATAATGTCGAACGTATCGCTGATGGCGCGCACCAAGCCGTCGCGACCGTTGTCGACACAGGTCACATCGAAACCATGGTCTTGCAGCGCAGCTTCGATTTCACGGGCGGTGGAGGGGTCATCTTCGACGACCAGTACATGGGTCATGAGCGTTGCACAGGCCTCAGTGGTTCAGACGCATTGGGGTGCGGTGCTGGCTCTCGACCCCTTCAGTGGCATAGTGTGCCAAACCGAAGTAAACGCAAAGGTCGCGTGAACATGAAAGAAAGTTTAGGTTCGGGGTCGAGGGGCTTTTTGTGCGCATCCTGGTGATCGAAGACGATGCACGCACATCGGCTTATCTGCTGCGCGGTCTGGGCGAGAGCGGGCACATCGTCGATGCCGCCGAAGACGGCCCGGATGGATTGGCGATGGCGCTCGAGGGGCTCTATGACGCGCTGATTGTCGACCGCCAATTGCCGGGGCTGGATGGTTTGGCGCTGGTTCGCGAATTGCGTCGTCGACAGGTGTACACGCCGGTGCTGATGCTCAGCGCATTGGCCTCGACGTCGCAACGGGTCGAAGGCTTGCAGGCTGGATGCGATGACTACCTGGCCAAGCCCTACGCCTTTATCGAAGTCCTGGCTCGACTGGATGCGTTGCTGCGTACCCAGGATCAGGCACCCGGTCCTTCGCGAACGTTCAGAGTCGGAGAGCTGTATCTGGACTGTGCGGCACGCCGGGTGACACGTCAGGGTAGAACGATCGCACTGGCTTACCGTGAAACACTGATTCTGGAAAAGCTGATGCGCCACAGCGGTGAAGTCGTTACCCGCAGCATGTTGCTGGAGAGTGCCTGGGATTATGAGTTCGACCCGAACGACAACGTGATCGATAAACATATCTATCGCTTGCGCCGCAAGCTTGATGAAGGCTTTGACCATTCGTTGATTCATACCGTGCCGGGTGCCGGGTATCGCCTGGAGGCGACCGACGAGGGGGCTTGCGAGGCCGACACCGAACAGCCCTGACGGTCGTCAGTCAATAAACAGAAAGTCGAACGCAGACCCTGTGGCGAGGGAGCTTGTCGGAACGCCGCACCGCCCCGTTCGGCGGCGAAGCCGTCGTAAGTGGGGATTCTTTGATTGGGTGTATATCCGTTTTTGGGGTGACGGTTGGTTATGGTTCCGCCCTTACGGCGGGTCACTTTGGAAAAGCCCCAAAGTAACCAAATGTATGGTCAGCCCATCTTCTGCCACCCAGCTCCGATGAGCGGTAAATCGAGCTTGCGCTAATGTATCCGGGCTCAGTGTGAGCACGGATAGCGCTCGGCCCTTGATGAGTAG
>JAPLSD010000745.1 GCA_026398835.1 Pseudomonas sp. | reverse complement strand
CAATTTCTCAGGAAGTTCTGCATGGCTCGTCCCGCGTATCGTCTCCTCGCCTATTCGCTGTGGGATTTGGTCCCGATTGCGCTGGGTGTGGCTCATCTGGCGTTTGTTCTGTGGTTGGTGCTGGCCTTCCATGACCTGTCGTGGTGGGCCATTGTGCCGCTGGCACTGGTCTATGCCGTCAGCCTGTCGTGGAGCATCAACAGCATTTCCCACAACCAGATCCACAACCCGTACTTCACCATTGCCTGGATGAATCGGGCATTCGATCTGTTGTTGTCGGTCACCATCGGTTTCTCGCAGACCCTCTACCGCGACATCCACAACCGCCATCACCGTGGTAATTCAGACCTGCCGGATGCGCACGGAAAAACCGTCGATCCGCTATCGATCTACCTGCGCGGCAACGATGGGCAACCCGAAAACCCTTGGTCGTACACCTTTCTCAGCTTTTTCCGCGATGATCCCAAGCCGTTCTACGAGGAAATGCAGCGCAAGCGGCCTAACGATGCGCGTTGGGTCAAGGTCGAGATTTATGTGACGGGGGCGGCGTATGTGGCGCTGGCGTTCTACGACTGGCATGCAGTGTTGCTGTTGCTGCCGTTCTGGTATCTGGGCCAGGCGCTGTCGTCGCTCAATGGGTATTACGAGCATTTGGGTGGCAATCCGGACTTGCCGATTGCCTGGGGAGTGAGCAGCTACAGCGTGCTCTACAACCTGATCTGGATGAACAACGGCTATCACGCCGAGCACCATTACCGGCCG
Source organism: Pseudomonas sp. (assembly GCA_026398835.1). Classification (GTDB taxonomy): domain Bacteria; phylum Pseudomonadota; class Gammaproteobacteria; order Pseudomonadales; family Pseudomonadaceae; genus Aquipseudomonas. The sequence goes on along the minus strand of JAPLSD010000745.1, from coordinate 10,764 downwards.
AAAATGCACTGGACCCAGGTCAAGGCGTTCCACCGCGAAATTGCCGAGCAGCAACGCGCTGCGGGGGTGAAGGTGATTCCGGTGTCCCATGCTCTCGGCTTCTTGGCTACTCACCGCAAGGCCTGAACCTGTGATGATCGTTCCCACGCGGAGCGTGGGAACGATCTTTGTTCTAGGTTTCTTCGCCTTCAGCCAGTAACGCAATCCCGCCCATGATCACCGCCACGCCCAGCCAGTGCAGCAGGCTGATCTGCTCGCCGAGGCCAAGCCACGAGCCGAGCAACACGCCGACAAACACCAGCGAACTCAGCGGAAATGCCAGCGACAAGCTGCTGCGTCGCAGTATCAACATCCAGACGAAGAACGCCCCGATGTAGCAGGCGATGGCCGTCAGTACCCCAGGATTACCGGCCACGGCCGCCAGCCATTGGAGGTTAAAGTCCATCTGCCCCAGTTGATCGCCACCGACTTTAGTAGCGATCTGACCGCTACTTTCAAAACCGATCAGCAGCATCCACAGCACAACAGTGCCCAGACGTCCGTGCAGCCAACCCATAGTGCTGTTCCTTTCCATCATCGATTGAGCTTCAGACATTGGCGACACACACGAGCATCACGCCCGCCGTAATCACCAGGGTGCCGAGCCAGCGTCGGCGGCTGACGGTTTCACCCAACACCACTTTACCGGCCAGCACTACACCGCAGTAAGCCAGCGCCGCGGATGGAAACAACAGGCTCAACGGAGCGCGGGACAGGGCTTCGAGCCAGACAAAAAACTCGATTGCGTAGGCGCCGATTCCAGCCCAGAGCAACGGCGCGTTGAACACCTGGCCCCAGAATGCATTCAGTCGAAAACCGCCTTCGAGCTCCGGTAAACGGTCCAGGCCCAGCTTGAAACAGAGCTGACCAATGACGTCCAGAACAATCGAAAACGCCACCAGTAACACCACGGTCAAGGTCACGGGAATAACTCCTCGAACAGGCTGATCAGTGCCTGATTGGTTGTTGCATTACGCAGTAGATCGTCTTCGCTCCAGCGCTCGGGAGGCGGCTGGTCGGACTTGGCTTCCCAGCGCTTGAACGCATTGCTGAAGGCCGGTTGGGCGAATTCGCCGCAGACATCGATGCCCAGGATCCGCTTGCTTGCGGCCAGTGCACGCAGGGCTTGCAGCAAGTGCGTCAGACGCATGCCACCCTGATCCCAGTTGGTCGCGGCGTCTTCACTGGCCAGCACGTCCTTGTCGATGGTGATCCATACCGCTTCGGTCGGCAGGCTCTCGATCATTTGCTTGAGAAACACTGGCCAGTCGAGGTCCGCCAGATTGCGCCAGTGCAACATGTTTTCCAGTTGTTGATGTCCGGCACCATCGCCGATCAAGCCCCAGACCTGGGACGGCGGGTGCTTCCAGGGGAACAGCTGCAAGTCGCCACGCTTCAGCGCGCCGAGGTTGCCGCCGCGCAGTTGCGGGTTATGCAGGTCATCGCTGCACGGCCCGAGGGTGACGATGCGTTTGATGTTCGGCAGCTTGAGCGCCCGATTGACCCACGAACCGCAATGCCGACGTGGCGCGAAGTGCACCCAGTCAGGATGGTTGTCGAAGTGGATCAGGCTGACCGGTTCCGTCAGGTCGGCGAGAAAGGCTGGGGTCAGGTGATGGTAATCGCCTGAGCCGACAAAGAAGATTTCCGGCTGCGGGCCGCTGTGTTTGGGCCTCTGCTGCAGGCGTTCGGCGAAGCGCCGGTAGTTTTTTTCGCTGGACCACAAACGCAGTTTCGGCCCGAGGTCGAGCAAGTCCAGACGCCTGGCGCGGCCACTTTCCAGCAATCGAGCAATAGGCGCCTGAGCCGTCAGGCTGTGGTCGAGATCTAGAATATTCAAGGCTTGGATTCACCCCAGGCAGACCCCCTCAGACACCGGCTTCATCGATCATGAATGCAGGCCGAGCGGGCTTTTCAGGGTAAATGCAAGGGACGGGCCAGCGTGCAGGTCGTTATGAAAACCGGCCGATCATTGCGCCGGCCAAGTCAGGCGTGAAGACGAACCCAAACACCAACCAACACCGTCGCCGCCATCAACCACGCCACAGCTGCAACCGCCAACGACAACTCCAGACGCAAACGATCGACCATCACATACAAGGTCGCCAGATAAATGAAGTAGGGAATGATCGACCACATGCCAAACACGATGGTGGTCTTCAGGTCATCCAGCGAGCGGCCCTTGCCGACGATGTAGTGGGCGATCAGCGCGAAGGTCGGAAACAGCGGTACCAGCCCGGCGATGTAATAGTTTTTGGTTTTCGCCAGGGCGGCCAGAATGAGCACCACGGCGGCGCCCAGTGCAGCTTTCAACAATAAATCCACAAGCTTCTCGCAGGCAGAGGGTTAGTGGCTCAGTCCGTATTTCTTGACCTTGTCGAACAGCGTGGTCTTGGCCATTCCCAATTCCAGGCTGGCCTGAGTCAGGTTGCCGCCGCTGCGCTGCAAGGCGTCGTTGAGCAGGTTGCGCTCGAAAGCTTCGACCGCCTCGGCAAACCCCAAGCCTTGGCTGGCGTTATTACCGGACTTTTTGAAGGCCGGCAGGCCAAGGGCGAAACGTTCGGCGACGTTGCGCAACTCGCGCACATTACCTGGCCAGTCATGGCTCATCAGGTTCGACAGGGTCTGGTTGTCCAGTGCAGGCAGCGTGCGGTCAAAGCGCAGGGACGACTGCTGCAGGAAGTGTTCGAACAATTGCAGGATGTCTTCGCGGCGTTCGCGCAGCGGCGGCAGTTCCAGGGTCACCACGTTCAGGCGGTAATACAGGTCGCTGCGGAACTGACTGGCCTTGCTCAACTCATCCAGGTCGGACTTGGTCGCCGCAATCACTCGGCAGTCGACGGCGACGCTCTGGTTCGAGCCGAGGCGTTCCAGGGTGCGCTCCTGCAACACCCGCAGCAGTTTGATCTGCAGATTCAGCGGCATGCTTTCCACTTCATCGAGGAACAGCGTGCCACCGTGGGCGTGTTCGATCTTGCCGATCCGTCGTTTACCGGCACCCGTGAAGGCGTTGGCTTCATGGCCGAAGATTTCGCTTTCGAACAGGTTCTCCGGCAGACCGCCGCAGTTCAGTGCGACAAATTGCTGAGACTGGCGGCGACTAAAATCATGCAGGCAGCGCGCGACCAGTTCCTTGCCGGTACCGGTCTCGCCTTCGATCAACACGTTGGCCGAGGTGTCGGCGACGTTGGCGATCAGCTCGCGCAGGTTCTGCATGGCCGGAGAGCGACCGATGATCCGGCCTTCCAGCGAGTCGCGCTCGGCCAGTTGTCGACGCAGTGACCAGACTTCCCGAGCCAGGCTGCGCTGTTCCAGCGCACGCCGGGCCACGTCCACCAGACGCTCGGGGGAGAAGGGTTTCTCCATGAAGTCATATGCGCCTTTTTGCATGGCGCCCACCGCCATGGAGATGTCGCCATGGCCGGTGATCAGCACTACCGGCAGACTGCGATCGCGGGCCTTGAGGCGGGTCAGCAATTCCAGGCCATCGATGCCTGGCAAGCGAATGTCGCTGATGACGATCCCGGCGAAATTGTCGCCGACTTGCGCCAGGGCTTCCTCGGCGCTGCCGACGCCAATGCAGGGAATATCTTCCAGGGTCAGGGCTTGCTGGCAGCCGAGCAGGACATGGGGATCGTCTTCGACGATCAGCACGGTAAGGTCGTTGTTCATATTGGCTCGGCTTGAAGGGGGCTTACCAACGGTAAACTGAGGACGAAGGCGGTACCACCGCTGGCCGGGTGTTCGACGCCCAGATTGCCGCCGGTAGCGGCTGCCAGGCTCGCCGACAAGGTCAGGCCGAGGCCCAGTCCCTGTTCGCCGGGTTTGGTGGTGAAGAAGGGTTCAAACAAATGCTTGCGCGTCTCGGCGTCGATGCCGTGGCCGTTGTCCCGCACCCGCAGACGGTATTTGCCGTCGACGGTTTCGCCTTCCAGCCACAATTCGGGCTGCGGCTGCGCCTGCATGGCATCCAGTGCATTGCCGATCAAGTTGACCAGAATCTGCTCCAGACGGGTTTGATCGATCTGCACCTGCACGTCACTGAAATCGCGGTGCAGTTGCAGTTCACTGCTTTCCAGACGGCTGCCGAGTAACTGCAAGGCGGCGTCGACGGCTTTGCCGAGGCTGGCCTGGCCCAGGTCATCGCCGCGGCGGGCGAAGGAACGCAAGCTCGCGGTGATGCGACCCATGCGGTCGATCAGCTCGTTGATGGTTTTGAGGTTGGCACTGGCAGTGTCCAGCGCGCCGCGCTCCAGGAAGCGCACGGTATTGCCCGACAGCGTGCGCAGGGCCGCCAGCGGCTGGTTCAGTTCATGGGCAATGCTGGTGGACATTTGGCCGATGGCTGCCAGCTTGCCGGCCTGCACCAATTCGTCCTGGGCGCGGCGCAAGGTTTCTTCGGCTTGCCGTCGCTCGCGGATCTGGCCGGTCGGCCGTGCGTTCGGCGATCTTGCGCTCCAACTGGTTGTTGGCTTCTTGCAGGGCTTCGCGGGCGGCGAGGCGGGTGGCGATGACCTTGCGCCGTTCGTTCCAGGCAATCAGCAAAAACGCGACCAAGGCGAAGGCCACGGCCACCAGAATCCCCTGATTGATGGCTTCGCGCCGCAGGTCTTGCAGGGGCGTCAGCAGGGTGAAGTTCCACGGCGTATCGCTCAGCGGCCGGGTCTGCGACAGGTAACTGATTTCCTTTTCATCCGACACCAGTTCGGTGTTGGCCGGGAAGGTCAGTTTCTCTACGCCTTCGGCCAGATGTTCGCGGGCCAGCGGTTGCAGTTCGTTGAGCGGGAACCAGTAATACTGCAGGCTGCGCGCCAGCCGCTCCTTGGTTTCATCACTGAGCGGGCGGACTGATTTTAGCCGTCGTGAGGGGTCACTGGAGAGGATGATGATGCCGTTTTCGTCACTGACAAAGGCTTCCAGACGTGCCCGTTGCCAGCGATCTTCCATGGCTTCGAGGCGCACTTTGACCACTGCGACACCGATGATCTTGCCTTGCTCTTCCAGGCCGTGGGCCAGGTAATAGCCGGGTTCGCCGCTGGTGCTGCCGATGCCATAGAAACGCCCTGGCTGGCCACGCACGGCGTTCTGGAAATAGGCACGGAAGGACAGGTCTTCGCCCAAATAACTGTCGAAGTCGCGCCAGTTACTGGTGGCCATCACCCGGCCGGTGGTATCCATAATGTAGATGGCCCGACTGCGGCTGCGCCGGTTCAGGCCTTCGAGGTAATCATTGACCGTCTGCCGGTTTTCCGGGGACGGGTCGGCCAGCAGCTTCGAGACGCTGGACTCGAGCTCCAGCAGGCTGGGCAGGTAGGTGTATTTGCTGATCTCGCTTTCGACGGCGCGGGCGTGCAGTTCCAACTGACGTTCGCCGTTCTCGCTGAGGGTACGAATCCCGTAGTGCTCGCTGACCCAGAAGCCGACATAACCCAAACCGATCATCAACAGGATGATCAGTGGAGGCAGGAACAGATGGCGAATCAGGCGGGGTTTCACGGCGAGTGATGGCGGCGCGGCGCGATAGAGAGTGGGGTCGCATTTCATCACAGATGCCTTGGGTCAACCAGATTGCATTTCCTCCGGGAAATACTTTCGGGATGTACTCATAACCTGTGGGAGCGGGCTTGCCCGCGAAGACGTCATCTCAGCCAATGCATAGGCCGGGGCGAAGATCGCTTTCGCGGGCAAGCCCGCTCCCACCAAAGCCCGCTCCCACAAAGCGCTTTGCTAGCTATGGGAGCGGTGCCGGTTCTTAGTGCTGCAAAATCTTCTCGAGGAAGTGCTGGGCACGGTCGGAGCGGGCATTGATATCACCGAAGAACTCTTCTTTCTTGCAGTCTTCGATGATCTTGCCCTGGTCCATGAAGATCACCCGGTCCGCCACTTTACGGGCGAAGCCCATTTCGTGGGTCACGCACATCATGGTCATGCCTTCGTGGGCCAGTTGCACCATCACATCGAGTACTTCGTTGACCATTTCCGGGTCGAGCGCCGAGGTCGGTTCGTCGAACAGCATGACGATCGGGTCCATCGCCAGCGCACGGGCAATCGCCACACGCTGTTGCTGACCACCAGAAAGCTGGCCCGGGTGCTTGCTGGCGTGGGCGGAGAGACCGACCCGCTCAAGCAGTTGCAGGGCTTTTTTGGTGGCTTCTTCCTTGCTGCGGCCCAGCACCTTGATTTGTGCGATGGTCAAGTTATCGATGATGCTCAGGTGCGGGAACAGTTCGAAATGCTGGAACACCATGCCGACCCGCGAGCGCAGTTTCGGCAGGTCGGTCTTCGGGTCAGCGATGGAGGTGCCATCGACCACCACGTCGCCTTTCTGGAACGGTTCCAGGGCATTGACGCATTTGATCAGGGTGGATTTGCCGGAGCCAGACGGCCCGCACACCACGATCACTTCGCCTTTTTTGACCTCGGTGCTGCAATCAGTCAGTACCTGGAAGTCGCCATACCACTTGTTGACGTTCTTGATAGAGATCATACGGCAAACCTTTTTTGTAGACGCTTGACCAGCTGCGAGGCGGCAAAGCTGATTATAAAATACACCAGACCTGCGAAGACCAGGAACTCATTGGAGCGGCCGATGATGTCGCCACTGGCGCGCGAAGCATTGAGGAAATCCACGAGACCGACCGCGTAGACCAGCGAGGTGTCCTGAAACAGGATAATGCTCTGTTGCAGCAGCAGCGGGGTCATCTTGCGGAACGCTTGCGGCAGGATGATCAACCGCATCATCTGGGCGTAACTCATACCCAACGCCTGGGCAGCACCCATCTGGCCTTTGGGGATCGACTGCACGCCAGCCCGGACGATTTCGCAGAAGTAGGCCGCTTCGAACATCATGAAGGCCACGATGCACGAGGCGAACGCGCCGATCGGGGTGTCTTCGCCGGTGATCCAGCGCAGTACGAACGGCACCGCCAGGTAGAACCAGGTGATGACCAGCAGCAGCGGGATCGAGCGGAAGTAGTTAACGTAGGCGCCGGCAATGTTCGACAGCAGCTTATTGTGGGACAGGCGCATCAGCGCCAGGATCGTGCCGAGGATGATCCCGCCGGAGACGCCCAGGGCCATCAGCTTGAGGGTCATCATCATGCCGTTCCACAGGCCCGGTGTGGCCTGGACGATTCCACTGAAATCGAAGTCCATTATTTACCCCCCACGGAGATCAGGCCGGGCACTGAGACTTTCTTCTCTACCATACGCATCAGCAGCATCAGGCTCATGTTCAGGGTGAAGTAGATCAAGGTGGCCAGGGTGAAGGCCTCGAACAGGTTGGCGGAGAACTCGGCGGTCTGTTTAGTCTGCGCGAGCAGCTCCATCAGGCCGATCAGCGAGGCCACGGAGGAGTTCTTGAAGACGTTGAGAAATTCCGAGGTGAGCGGCGGAATGATGATCCGGTAGGCCTGGGGCAGCAGCACGTTCCAGTAAACCTGCGGCAGCTTGAAGCCCATGGCGCGAGCGGCAGATTCCTGGCCGCGAGGCAGCGCCTGGATGCCGGTACGCACTTGTTCACAGACCCGTGCGGCGGTGAACAGGCCCAGACACACGACAACGCTCAGATAGGCCGAGGTGGTCGGGTTGAGGTCCTGCTTGTACCACTCCTGCAGGTTCTCCGGCAGCATGTCCGGCACCAGGAAGTACCAGATGAACAGCTGAACCAGCAGCGGCACGTTACGGAAGATTTCCACGTAGACGGTGGCGATACCCGATACTAGACGATTCGGTACGGTCCGCATGACGCCGAGCACCGAGCCCAGCAGCAAGGCGACAATCCAGGCCACCACGGCGATAGCGATGGTCCAGCCCAAACCTGCGATGAACCAGTCGAGATAAGTCTCGCTGCCCACGCCGGTGGACTTGAAGAACACGCCCCAGTCCCAGTTGTAATTCATTAGGGTCTCCCCCTCAGATCGATCGATGTACAAGCACCCGCTTGGAGGAAATCCGTTCCCACCTGACGTTGACGGTCAGGCACACGCGATCGGCTCGACAACCACCGGTTCGAGTGTTTCCAAAAATGCCAGCAGGTAGTGACAGACTCCTGAAAGAGCGTTCGCCCTTTCAGGATGTAAGGTTAGTCAGAAATCAGGATTTCTTTTCGTCAGCCGCTTTGTCTGTCGGGTTGGCGATCAATGCCTTGAGCTCTTCGCTCATCGGGAACATCAGGTTCAGGCCCTTTGGCGGGATTGGCTGCATGAACCACTTTTCGTAGATCTTGTTGATTTCGCCGGACTTGTAGGTCGCGATGATGGCGTCGTCGACGGCTTTCTTGAACGGCTCGTCGCCCTTGCGGACCATGCAGCCGTAGATTTCAAACGACTGTGGAGTGCCGGTCACGGCCCAGTCAGTCGGCTTCTTGGCCTTGGCCATTTCACCGGCGAGCAGCGCGTCGTCCATCATGAAGGCAACGGCACGGCCGCTTTCCAGCATCTGGAAGGACTCGCCGTGGTCTTTGGCGGAGATGACGTTCATGCCCATCTGCTTGTCGGCGTTCATCGACTTCAGGATGCGCTCGGACGTGGTGCCGGCGGTGGTGACGACGTTTTTGCCTTTGAGGTCAGCGAAGTCTTTGTACACGGAGTCTTTTTTGGTCAGCAGCTTGGTGCCGATTTCGAAGATGCCGACGGAGAAGTCAACTTGCTGCTGACGCTCGACGTTGTTGGTGGTGGAGCCGCATTCCACGTCCACGGTGCCGTTCTGCACCAGCGGGATACGGGTTTGCGAAGTGACCAGGTTGTACTTGACGTTGAGGGTCGGCATGTCCAGGTCTTTTTTGATGGCTTCGACGATTTTCAGTTGAATATCGTGTGAGTAGCCGACCGGTTTGCCGGAAGCGTCTGCGATGTAGGAAAACGGAATGGACGCGTCGCGATGTCCGAGGGTGATGGTGCCGGACTCTTTGATTTTCTTCAGTGTGCCGGTGAGTTCGGCTGCGAAAACTGGAGTGCTAATCAGAGCAACAGCGATTGCTGCGCCCAGAAGATTGGGAACGATACGCATCAAATTTTCCTCGACATTGTTTTTTTTATGGAGCCAGTTCATTAGCCCTTATGTACTGCGAATACCTTGAGGGCTTCTGAAGTGTTGGCACATCAGGCATTCGTCCAAGAGTGTAGAGCATGACTCGTGCCAGGCCAGGTGAGTCAGGTCAAGTAATTGATTTAAAAGGGTATTAAATATTTATGGCGACAATTTCGCGGATGGAATATCCGGTAAACCGAATCAGTCTGTAAGGCGCGTTCGGAAAACCGAATGACTGATTGGCATTCCTTGTCCTCTGTGGGAGCCGGGCCAGGCTCTTGCACAAACGAAAACGCCCCTGAGGTTTTCGGCTCAGGGGCGTTTCCATGACCGGAAAAACGATCAGGCAGCTTCGATCTTTCTGCGGTTCTGTTCGACCTTGTCCAGATACTGCTGCAATTGCTGCTGCTCTGCCGGGGTGGTGAACAGTCCCAGTTTGCTGCGGCGCCACAGAATGTCGTGAGCGCTCACGGCCCATTCTTCACTGCACAGATAATCGACTTCGCGAGTGTAGAGACCGCCACCCATGTGTTCGCCCATGTCGCTCAGGCTCTGCACACCTTCCAGCAAGCGCCAGACGCGGCTGCCATAGGTGGTGGCCCAGCGGCGAGCGATTTCGCTCGACACCCAGTCGAATTTATCGCGGATCTTTGAGCTCAACGCCTGTGGGGTGGTCATGTCTTCGCCGCCTGGCAGTGTCGACTGAGCGGTCCAGCTTGGCTTGAGGTCTTTGAAGTACGGCGCCAGTTGAGCCAACGCCGATTCGGCCAGTTTGCGATAAGTCGTCAGCTTGCCACCGAACACCGACAGCAGCGGCGCTTCTTCAGCGTTGCCGGACAACGCCAGGGTGTAATCGCGGGTCACGGCCGATGGGTTGTCGGATTCGTCGTTGCACAGCGGACGAACACCGGAATAGCTGTGCAGGATGTCATCGCGGGTCAGTTGCTTCTTGAAGTGCGCGTTGACCACGTTGAGCAGGTAATCGGTTTCGCCCTCGGTAATCGTTACGTTGGCCGGGTCGCCGGTGTATTCGCGGTCGGTGGTACCGATCAGGGTGAAGTGGTTCAGGTACGGAATAGCGAACACGATGCGCTGGTCTTCGTTCTGCAGAATGAAGGCATTCGGCGCGTCGTAGAGTTTCGGCACGATCAGGTGGCTGCCCTGGATCAGGCGGATGCCATACGGCGATTCCATCTTCAGGTCATCGCGAATGAACTTGGCGACCCACGGGCCGGCGGCGTTCACCAGCGCCTTGGCGCGGATCGAGAAGAGGCTGCCATCGGCGCGTTCCAGGTGCAGGTGCCACATCCCTTTGCTGCGACGGGCGCTGACGCAGCGGGTCTGGGTATGAACGTGAGCGCCTTTTTCGCGGGCGGCCATGGCGTTCAGGACGACCAGGCGGGCGTCATCGACCCAGCAATCGGAATATTCGAAGCCTTTGCTGATTTCTGCTTTGAGTGGACTGTCGGCACCGAACTTCAGGCTTTTGGAGCCCGCGAGTTTTTCCCGCTTGCCCAAGTGGTCATAAAGGAACAGGCCGGCACGAATCATCCAGGCCGGACGCAGGTGAGGGCGGTGTGGCAGCACGAAGCGCATCGGTTTGACGATGTGTGGTGCTTTGGCCAGCAGCACTTCGCGCTCGGCCAGAGCTTCGCGCACCAGACGAAATTCATAATGTTCGAGGTAACGCAGGCC
>JAPLSD010000626.1 GCA_026398835.1 Pseudomonas sp. | reverse complement strand
GATATGGCGCGTGCTGCCGGGGCCCAAAAAGTTGTGGATTGTCGCGGCGCCAGCGCCGTGGCTCTGCTAACGGCGTTACGGGAGCACCCCGTGCCCGTTCTCTAACGCAAAGGATGGATACGTGAGCGAAACAACCTTGCCTAAAGATGAAGTCCAGCCAGTGCTCGATGAGCCGACTGAGCCTGCAACCATTGCCCCGCAACGCCGAGGCAATGGCTTGGTGATTCTGGCCTTGTTGTTGGGGGCTGCGGGTGTCGCCGCTGGCGGTTGGGGGATTTGGCAGGTTCGCAGCCTGCAAGCTAATAACCAGCAGCAGCTCGGACAGTTGCAGGCGCTTGGCGATCAGGCTCAAACCCTCAAGCTCAGCGAGCAGCGTCTGACGGCTCAGCTGGAGCAGTTGCCCGCTGCTGAGGAGCTGGAAAGTCGGCGACGTCTGTTGGCGCAACTGCAAGGCGATCAGCAGCGCTTGGGTCAGCGACTTGAATCCGTTTTGGGTGCCAGCCGCAAGGACTGGCGTCTGGCCGAAGCCGAGCACTTGCTGCGTCTGGCCAGCCTGCGCCTGTCGGCATTGCAAGACATCAGCAGTGCCCAGGCGTTGGTGCAAGGTGCCGACGAGATCCTTCGCGAACAGAATGATCCCGCCTCCTTTGCTGCCCGTGAGCAGTTGGCAAAGAGCCTTGCCGCGCTTCGCAGTACTGAACAGCCGGACCGTACCGGGCTGTTCCTGCAACTAGGGGCCTTGCGTGATCAAGTGATCGAACTCAGTGCGTTGGCACCTGAGTATCAGGATCGTGGCGAGTCGCTGCTGGGTCTGACTGCCGATGGTGATGGTGCCAGTCGCTGGTCGCAGTGGTGGGCTGAAATCTCGCGATATATCCGCATCGACTTCAACGCCGACAAAAACATTCGACCGCTGCTGGCGGGCCAAGGCCTGACCCAGGTGCGGCTGGCGCTCAGCCTGGCGCTCGAGCAGGCGCAATGGGCTGCGCTGAACGGCCAGGCACCGGTTTACACCCAGGCGTTGGCCGAGGCCCGGGATGTTCTCAAAAACAACTTCAACCAGGACAACCCGCAAAGCAAAGTGATGATCGAGCGTGTCGTCGAGCTGAGCAAGCAGCCGGTTACGGTCATTACCCCTGATCTGACGACGACCTTGAGCACGGTCCAGGCCTACCTGGAGCGTCGAAATGTGAGTGCCGAGGAGTCGGTGAAAACTCCCGCCAAGCCTGCCGCGAACACTGCGCAGGAGACCAGCCCATGAAACGCTTTTATGTGATTCTGTTTGTGGTCATCGCTGCTGCGGCGTTGCTGGGGCTGGCGATTGCCGAGCACGCAGGCTATGTCCTGATCGCGTACAAGAACTTTCGCTATGAGTCGAGCCTGTGGGCGACCCTCGCTCTGTTGGCGGTCATCTGGCTGGTGGCGTGGGGGGGGAAGGTGCTGATCGAGCTGCTGACGACGTCCGGTGGAGTGGTCAATCCATGGTCGCGACGCAACCGCAGTCGCCGTGTGCAAATAGCGATCGAGCACGGCCAGATGGACCTCGCTGAAGGCCGTTGGGCGAGTGCTCAACGGCATTTGCACCGCGCTGCCGAAGCCGAACGTCAGCCGTTGATGTACTACCTCGGTGCTGCGCGAGCGGCGAACGAGCTGGGCCTTTATGACGAAAGCGACAGCCTGCTTGAGCGAGCCCTTGAGCGCCAGCCTCAGGCCGAGCTGGCGATTGCCTTGAGTCACGCCCAGCTACAGACCGACCGCAATGATACGGAAGGCGCGCTCGTTACACTGCAGGTCATGCATGAGCGCCATCCGCATAGCGTTCAAGTCCTGCGTCAGTTGCAGCGTCTGCATCAGCAGAGGGGCGATTGGTCGGCGGTAATCCGTCTGTTGCCGGAACTGCGTAAAGACAAGGCTCTGCCACCCAGCGAGCTGGCTGAACTGGAGCGCAGAGCCTGGGGTGAAAATCTCACATTGGCCGCACAGCGGGAAGATGATGGGGCGGTCGGTTTGCAGTCGCTCAATCGTGCCTGGCAGCAACTCACTGCCGCTCAGCGCCAGGAGCCGCAACTGGTGCTTGCCTATGCCGAACAGCTGCGTCAATTGGGCGCAGAGGTCGAGGCCGAAGAGATTCTGCGTGCTGCCCTCAAGCACAAATATGACAGTCATCTGGCTCGACTCTACGGGTTGCTGCGAGGCAGTGACCCTGCGCGGCAATTGCACGTCGCCGAGGGTTGGTTGAAAGATCACCCTCAGGATCCAAGCCTGCTGCTGACCCTTGGTCGTCTGTGTCTACAGAGCAGTCTGTGGGGCAAGGCGCGTGATTATCTGGAGAGCAGCTTGCGTGTGCAGCGTAATCCAGAGGCCTGTGCCGAGCTCGCACGGTTGCTGGCTCAATTGGGTGATACCGAGCGCAGCAATCAGCTCTTTCAGGAAGGCCTGGTTCTTTTGGACAAACGCTTGCTGGCGTTACCTCTGCCGGTACCGGCTCACGTGTAAAGCACGCCACGGATGGCTGGCTCTCCCGCCACGGTGGGTCAGCCGTTCCGAAATGGCAGATTTTTCTGCGCATGACTGTCCACAATGGCAGCGTCTTACAGGGGACTACACCTGATCCCCTCTTTTCTGTCGGGAATTCCTTACAGTCTGGAGGAAGTGTCCGCTACGGCCCTCCTTGAAAGGGTTGAGCGCATTCCTCTACCGTAACTACCTGTCTCTTCTGTAACGGATAAGCCATGCTTTTGGCTCGCTCACGCTCCTTGTTCTTCATGGCGTTCATCGCAGGTGCTCTTGCCTTGGGCGCTTCGCTGTACCTGGAATATGCCGCCGGGCTCGAACCTTGCTCGCTGTGTATCGTGCAGCGGTTCTTTCTGATCGTGTTCACGGCCATTTGCCTGATTGCAGCCGTGCATGGGCCCAAACGTTCGGGTTGTTACGTGTATTGGTTATTGAGCGTGCTCAGTTGTCTGGGCGGAATGGTCACCGCATGGCGCCATGTGTTGCGCCAGAGTGCACCACCGGAACAGTGGTC
>JAPLSD010000026.1 GCA_026398835.1 Pseudomonas sp. | reverse complement strand
CGCTCTACCGGTGACGTGAAGCAGTCCAACCTGATACGTCAGCCGGACGGCAGCGTCGCTTATCTGGTGCACTTCGAAGGCCCGTCCCTCAAGGCTCTGCCCGAAGATGCGCCGGTTCGTAGTCAGGTCAGCGTTGGCGACAATGCCGAACTGGTGGAAAATAGTGTTCGCTATAATCCAGAAACCCAAGGCTGGCGCCTGACCTTGCGCATGAAGATCAAGGACCCGAGCAAGTCCACTGAGATGCGTGCCGCACTGGTCCAGAACATTGCTGCCCCCGAGCCAGTCAGAGCTTCGGCTGCGACGGCCAATTCTTCCGTTGCCAAGGCCGAGAAGATCGCCGCCAGGCAGCAAGAGAAACAAGAGAAACAAGAGAAGCAGAAGAAAGAACAAGACGCCAAGCAGCCTGCTGCTGCCGAAGCGACCCCAGCCACACTGGAATCGGTAAAAACTGAACAAGTCTTGACCGAGACCTGGAGCTACCAGTTGCCTGCCGATGAGTAAATCCCAAGTACAGCCAGAGACTCTTGCCGAGTATCTGGCGCATCTGCCGATGAGCGATGCGCAGCGCGCGGAACTGGCGGGCTGTAAATCGTTCAGTGAGTTGCATGAACGTCTGTCGTCCGGGGTTTTCGACGCGCCCGCCGAGGCTGCACAAGCCTCGGTAGGCCGCCGCCTGACCTTGAACTCCGCGCAAGAGCTGGAGGAGGCCGAGATGTTGGCGGTCGACGCCGAAGGCCGGGTCTGCCTCAAGGCGACCCCGCCGATTCGGCGGACCAAGGTCGTGCCGGAGCCGTGGCGCACCAATATTCTGGTGCGTGGCTGGCGTCGTCTGACCGGGCGTACGAACCCGCCGGCACCGAAAATCGACGAGCGCGTACTGCCGGCTGCCCGCTGGCGTACGGTTGGCTCGATCCGTCGCTACATCTTGCTGACACTGATGCTCGGCCAGACCATCGTCGCCGGCTGGTACATGAAAGGCATCATGCCGTACCAGGGCTGGTCCTTCGTCGACCTGAACGAAGTCTTGCATCAATCGTTGTCCCAAACCGCCACGCAGGTGCTGCCATACGCGCTGCAAACCAGCATCCTGATTCTGTTCGGGATTCTGTTCTGCTGGGTTTCGGCGGGCTTCTGGACTGCACTGATGGGCTTCCTCGAGTTGCTCACCGGGCATGACAAATACCGCATTTCCGGCGCCAGCGCCGGT
>JAPLSD010000376.1 GCA_026398835.1 Pseudomonas sp. | reverse complement strand
CCCAGACCGCTGCAGGTGCCATGCGTTGTCCATTCATGCTCAAGCAGCTTCGGCGTCACAAACAACGTCAGCCCCCTCGCCCGCTCAGCGGGTGACAAAGGAACCCGCGGAGAACAAGACTGCGGCCAGCCGCCATTGGCGTACTGAGGCCAAAGACCGTGGAGTACAAAGCCGTAGCCTTTTCCCGAGCATTGTTCATTTTCGCGATGCGTCAGGCAAAACGTGGGTGACCAGGACAACGTCAGAAGATAGTAGTCAAAGACCCCCGCAACCGAATCGCCCCGCTGCTTGTCGTTTCGTGCCTCTCGGGCATCGCTCATGCCAACGCTGAAAATCGTCAGCGCAATGAGCGCCCCCAGTACCGATAGTTTTCTCATTTACCCTCTCCTTGGGGACCGGATCATCCTGACACCCCCTTCTTGTTGCTTGACAGTCAAGACCACAAACGACCTTGTCACACTGATGTTTCAACAACCGATATTTCCGCAGAATCTGGGGCCCCGACGGGCGCAAGCATGGCCTCCGCTAAACTGCGCGATATAGCCCGTACTATCTATCACACCGTAAAAGGTCCCCGCACACTTGAATTGGCGCATCGAAACCTGCGGTACGTACACAGCGCGCCTTGGACTAACCTTTACGTATCGGAAACCCTCCCTCGGACGGAGGCTGTTATGTTTGATGCTCCGAAACCACAACAAAACCATCTCCTGGCGGCCCTTCCCGTGCAAGCGCTGGAGCGCTTATTGCCCTACCTCGAACTGATCACCCTGCCGCTCGGTAAGGTCCTCTATGAATCCGGAGATGCCCTGCGGCATGTCTACTTCCCCACCGACTCCATCGTGTCCCTGCTGTATGTGATGGAAAACGGCGCATCAGCGGAGATCTCGGTGGTAGGCAATGAAGGCTTAATCGGCATCGCCGTATTCATGGGCGGCGAAAGCACACCGAGCCGGGCCATTGTCCAGAGTGCCGGGCATGCTTTCCGGTTGCCCGGCCAGCGACTCAAGGACGAATTCAACCGCCACGAAGAGATGCTCCAGTTGATGCTGCGCTACACCCAGGCGTTGATCACGCAAATGGCCCAGACTGCGGTGTGCAACCGACACCACTCCATTGATCAGCAATTGTGCCGCTGGCTGCTGCTGTCCCTCGATTGCCTGCAGGACAATCAACTGATCATGACTCAGGAGTTGATCGCCAACATGCTAGGCGTACGCCGCGAAGGCGTGACCGATGCCGCCGGCAAGCTGCAACGCCTAGGCGTCATCGAATACAGCCGTGGCCACATCAAGGTGCTGGACAGGGTCAAACTCGAGCAACTGAGCTGCGAGTGCTACGCCGTCGTCAGAAAAGAAACTGAGCGTTTGCTGCCCTACGTTCCGTTACAGTCGATTCACTGACTGCCACCGACCCGCGCCTGCGTGTTCTAGCGAACAGACCGCCTTGCCGGCGTCGCCCACACTTCAAGTATGAGACGGTTCGGCACCTGTCTCGCCCAGCCCGGGCCCACTGTGCTGCAGGATGCCCGTGTGCCAATGACAACAGGACGGCAAGTAGAAAACCGACTACTCCAGGGTCTGTCGAAAATTGACTGCGCCCGGCTGGAGGAACAGTGCGATTGCGTCGAGCTGGTCTTTGGCACCGTCCTGTGTGAACCAGGGCAACCGATCCTGCATGTGTACTTCCCACTAACAGCATTCATCTCTCAAGCGGTTACGTTATGCAGCCACCCTCCTCTTGAGATGGGCCTGATCGGTAATGAAGGGATGCTGGGGGCGACCCTTGCTCTAGGGGTTAATACCGCCCCCATGCGCGCCGTGGTACAAGGTGCCGGCACCTGTCTGAGGATGAGTGGCTTACAACTGCAGGTCGCATTGCGCGATAGCCCGTTACTGCTGCGCCGGCT
>JAPLSD010000127.1 GCA_026398835.1 Pseudomonas sp. | reverse complement strand
TGGCTGACTCTTCGGGAAAATCAGGATTGCAATTTCGCCTTGCTGGTAACGCTTGCCATCCACGGGCAGCAGTTCGACCTCCTGCATTTCCAGCACGTTTTTGACTCGCATGACCACCCCGACCGAGCCCTGTTTACGAGCTTCGGTCATCCACTGCTGGACCTTGTCCATATCGACCCGACGCTGGATCGAGTCGGGGTATTCGAGGCCGTATTTCAATTCGCCTATGGTGTTATACAACGCGACGTCAGGGCGTTGCAGGCGCCAGGCAAGGGCAGAGGCCGCACCCAGATCGTTACTCAGCAGGGTTGAGGTTTGCTTCAGTTCGTCGATGTGCTCGTTGATGAACTGGTCGGGCATTTTGCTATGGACAATGCTATTGGGCATGCCGGCCGGTAGTAACGCCACCAGCAGCCAGATACCCAGTGCGGGGGTGGCCCACATAGTCAATGGTCTGAAGGCCTGCAGCATGTTGGCCATGATCCAGCCCATCAGCACGATGAATGTCAGCGACAGGCTCAGCATTTCTTGCTGACCGTAGACCGGTTTCGCCAATTGCAGATAGATCAGCGCGAGCAGCGCTCCCGTACCGATGACAAGATTGAGTAGCCCATTGATACGGATAGCGCGGCCTTGCGCTTGTGTTATCCGGTCTATCAACGTGTTGCCCATCAGCACCGCCAGCGGCAGCAGGCACGGCATGATGTAAGTCGGCAGTTTGCCCCGGCTAAGGCTGAAAAACACCAACGGCAGCACCAGCCAAAGCAGCAGGAAACCGGTGCCCGATTGTCGCTTGTTTTTCCATGCTTGCGTAAACGTAGAGGGCAGCAATGCCGCCCAAGGCAGGCTGGAGACCACTAGCATCGGCAGATAGAACCACCATGGGCGAGTGTGCTGAGCATCTTCTGCGGCGAAGCGACGGATGTGTTCATTCCAGAAGAAAAACTTCCAGAAGTCGGGTTCGTGAGCATGAATGGCCAGCACCCAAGGCAAGCTGACGATGATTGCAACGATGACCGCCAGCGGCCCGTAGCGCAGCAGTTCCCCCAGGCGCCGTTGCCAGAGCATATAGGGCAGGGCGATCAACGCCGGCAACAGCCAGGCGAGAAAACCCTTGGTCATGAAGCCCATGCCGCAGGCGAAGCCGAGTACCGCCCACGACGTCAATCGGGCCCGTTGCGTGGTGCTGTCGATCGCAAACCACAGAGCAACCAGGCTCAGGTTGACCCATAAGGTGAATTGCGGGTCGAGGTTGGAATACCCGGCTTGTCCGGCGATGAGGCCGAAGCTCATGTACAGCAACGCCGAAGCGAAACTCTTGCGCGGATCGTTCCACAGGCGTCGGGCGATCAGGTACGTCAACAGAACGCTCAGCCCCGTGCTCACAGCAGATGCGATGCGCACTCCGAACAGGTTGTCACCGAAGATGGCTTGCCCAATGGCAATCATCCAATAGCCGGCAACAGGCTTCTCGAAATATCGAATGCCCATGAAGTGCGGGGAAATCCAATCGCCGCGCAGCAGCATTTCCTGGCTGATTTGCGCGTAACGGGGTTCGTCTGGAATCCACAGCCCGTGAAAGGCCAGCGGCAGTAGATAGAACAAACCGAAGGCCGATAGCAGTAATGGCAACGTCCAGCGTCTGATCATCAGAATTCGTTCTACCTCTGCATGTGTCGTTTTAGCGTTCAGCATTTAGGCTCCCTGCGCCGCTCATTGTTTTAAACATACGTGCCGCCATAGATGAAAGATCAAACTTAATCAAGGGAGCTCAAACCTATAAACAAAAAAATCGGTGGCTCGTCGTAAGCAATTTTGTTTGGTTGGAGTAAAAGACCCTTGAAGTTTTTATCGTTAAGTGGGTGTTAGTAGTCAATCCTGCAAAGTCAATAAGCGTAGTGCACTCAGGCTGTCATTTTGCTGCAGCGGCTTGATTATTGGAGGCCTAAAAATAGTAACAAATTATTTGGCGATTTTTTTGAGTGT
>JAPLSD010000024.1 GCA_026398835.1 Pseudomonas sp. | reverse complement strand
GGCGCTATCGATTTCAGCCAGCAATTCGAGCGAACCCTGCAGCGCATTGATCACAAGCTCAGCCCCAGCGTACTGATTCACGGTCTGGGCCCCAGCGCCATCGCCGCCGGGAGCGATCCGGTGGAAGCCTTGCTGGACTTCATGGAATTCGTCGGCGACAGCCCGTTGCTGGCCTTTCATGCACCGTTCGACCAGCACATGCTCGGGCGCGCCTTGAAGGACAGCCTGGGTTATCGCATGCAGCATCCATTTCTCGATGTCGCGGACATGGCGCCGCTGCTCTGCCCCCAGGCGCACATCCGTGAAGCCGGGCTGGATGACTGGATCGAGCATTTCAAACTGCAAGTCGGCGAACGCCATCACGCCAGCGCCGACGCCCTGGCCACCGCCGAACTGGCGCTGATCCTGTTCAGCCGCGCACGGCAACAGCAGATTCACAGCCCGCTGAATCTGCAACAGCGGCTGAGCCAGTGGAAGCGTCGCAAGCAGGTGCATTCGTTCTGAAGGCGCAGTGAACACCTGTGGAGAAGGGTGATCGACTGCGATCTTGGCGGTCCTGCCCTCACGGGAACACCTCCAGTCATACGATGACAATTCATCCCTCCCGTCGCCTAAAGCACCTATTTAATTCGAAAGTCCATTGACAGCCTGCCAGCGCACTCCTATAAAGAGCCATGTTGTACGACGACATACAACGAAACAAATCAATAACCATAAAAATAATACGAAGAGTGTCAGGCAAAAATGAGCAGACCCGAACTGTCCTCCGCAGACGCTGCAACCCCTCCCCGCATTCCCTTATCCACGGCCAGCCCACCGCTGTTGTGAAGCCGTTGCCGTGCGCCTGCGGTTTTATTCGGCGCACTGAATGCGACACCAAATAATCCAAAAATAATGATGGTGAAGTGATGAAAGTCAAAGGCATCCGCTGGTGGATGGTCGGCCTGGTCACGGCCGGCCTGATGGTCAACTACCTGGCCCGCAACACCCTGTCGGTGGCAGCACCGACCTTGATGAGCGAGATGAATATCTCCACCGAGCAGTACTCCCACATCGTGGTGGCCTGGCAGGTCTGCTACGCCCTGATGCAACCGGTCGCCGGCTACATCATTGATGCCATCGGCACCAAAATGGGTTTCGCCATATTCGCCTTCGCCTGGTCGATCGCCTGTGCGGCAGCGGCTCTGGCTTCTGGTTGGCAGGGTCTGGCGTTCGTCCGTGGCTTGCTCGGCCTGACCGAAGCGGCGGGCTTGCCGGCAGCGGTCAAGGCCTCGACCGAGTGGTTCCCGGCCAAGGAACGTTCAGTCGCCATCGGCTGGTTCAATATCGGCTCCTCGGTCGGCGCGCTGCTGGCGCCACCCTTGGTGGTCTGGGCGATCCTGCACAGCGGCTGGGAGCTGGCGTTTCTGATCGTCGGAGGGCTGGGCATCCTCTGGAGTTTTCTCTGGTTGGCGCTGTACAAACACCCGCGCGATCAAAAACGCCTGAGTGACAGCGAACGCGACTACATCCTCAGCGGCCAGGAAGACCACTTCAAAGACCCGAATCCGAAAAAGGGCAGTTGGAAAAAAATCATCGGCAGCCGTAATTTCTACGCCATCGCCAGCGCCCGTATTCTCTCGGAACCGGCCTGGCAGACGTTCAACGCCTGGATTCCGCTGTACCTGATGACCGAGCGCCACATGAACATCAAGGAAATCGCGATGTTTGCCTGGCTACCGTTTCTCGCCGCCGACCTTGGCTGTGTATTGGGCGGCTACCTGAGCCCGTTCTTTCACCGCTACTGCAAGGTCTCGTTGTTCACCTCACGCAAACTGGTGTTGCTGTTCGGCGCGTCCTGCATGATCGGCCCGGCCTGCATCGGCCTGGTCGCCAGCCCCTACACGGCGATTGCCCTGCTCTGCGTGGGCGGTTTCGCGCACCAGACGCTGTCCGGCGCACTGTATGCGATCACCTCAGACTCCTTCGGCAAAAACGAAGTCGCCACCGCCACCGGCATGGGCGGTATGTTCGGCTACCTTGGCGCGGCGGCCTTCACCCTGGTGTTCGGCGTGATGGTGACCAAGATCGGTTACAGCCCGCTGTTCGTGGTGCTGGCGATTTTCGACATCATTGCTGCGATTGTCGTCTGGACCGTGGCCCGTGAACTCAAACACCAGCCGGTTTCGCCCACCTCGACTGGCCCAAACGCTGACCCGCAACGGCTACAGCCGGCCGCTTGACCCTGATTGCGGTCGAACCCAATACCGGGTTCGACCGCGATACTCCCCGAGCCTCGATCAAGGCCTTGAGCTCGCGAACCAAAGCGCTATGCTGCCAAGCTGCATCCGAATGAGACGCTGCCATGTCCACCCCCAGCATGACCTTGTTCCACAACCCTGCCTCGCCCTACGTTCGTAAAGTGATGGTGTTGCTCCACGAAACCGGTCAACTGAACCGCGTCGCGCTGCAAAACAGCCAACTCAGCCCGGTCAGCCCGGACACCGCTCTCAATCAGGACAACCCGCTGGGCAAAATCCCGGCCCTGCGCCTGGCCGACGGTAATGTGCTGCACGACAGCCGGGTGATCCTCGATTACCTCGACCACCAGCACGTCGGCAACCCGCTGATCCCCCGTGACGGCTCGGCCCGCTGGCGGCGCCTGACCCTGGCCTCGATGGCCGACGGGATCATGGACGCCTCGGTGCTGGTGCGATATGAAGTCGCCCTGCGCGCGCCGGAAAAACACTGGGACGAGTGGCTCGACGCCCAACGCGACAAAATCCGCCGCACCCTGGCCGTGCTCGAGGCCGACGCCATCGCCGAACTCACCTGCCACTTCGACGTCGCCGCCATCAGCGTCGCCTGCGCCCTTGGTTATCTGGACTTCCGCCACCCGGACCTGAACTGGCGTGAAGCCAATCCAAAACTCAGCGGTTGGTATGCAGAGGCTAGTCAGCGGCCGTCGATGCTGGAGACACAACCGCCGGTTTGAATATGCGGTGATTCTGATCGCCCCCACGCTCCCGCGTGGGAATGCAGCCCGTGACGCTCCGCGTCACATGCAAGAGTGGACGCAGAGCGTCCAGTGAGGCATTCCTTTGCTGCGCATGGGAACGATCGAATACCTAGCAGTTCTGCTAGTAGGCAAAGACTGAAAAAACTCCGATGCTGAGGGTCTGGTTTTTTGGACCTTGCACGGAGCTCAGCCAATGCCTGCTTCCCCTCGCGAAACCGTATTGTGTCGCTATCGCTATGATCCGCTGGATCGCTTGGCCGGCTGCGCGCTATCCGCTCAGGCCGATATCCAGCGGTTTTACTGCAAAACCCGATTGGCCACTGAAGTACAAGGCGCGGTGCACTGCAGCATCTTCCAGCACGACGACCAGCTACTGGCGCAACAGCAGTCCCGGAGTGGCAAGCTCGACACCACCCTGCTGGCGACCGATCAACAACGTTCGGTATTGAACGCGCTCGACGCGACTCAGCCTCATCCCATCACCTACACGCCCTACGGCCATCGTCCAGCGGAAAACGGCTTGCTCAGCCTGCTCGGGTTCAATGGCGAACGGCAGGATCCGGTGACCGGGCATTATCATTTGGGTAATGGTTATCGAGCGTTTAATCCGGTGTTGATGCGGTTTAACTGTCCGGACAGTTGGAGTCCGTTTGGGGAGGGTGGGTTGAATG
>JAPLSD010000514.1 GCA_026398835.1 Pseudomonas sp. | reverse complement strand
TGAAGCGGGGTTGGTGCCGTGGGCGGAAGCAGGAATCAGGCAGATGTTGCGCGCGCCCTGCTGGCGACTTTCGTGGTATTTGCGGATTGCCAGCAACCCGGCGTATTCGCCTTGAGCGCCAGAGTTGGGTTGCATGCAAATAGCGTCGAAGCCGGTGATTGCGCAGAGCCAGCTCTCCAGCTCGCTGATCATCAGTGAATAGCCAACCGCCTGCTCTTTCGGTGCGAACGGATGCAGATTGGCGAAACCCGGCCAAGTGATCGGGATCATCTCGCTGCTGGCATTGAGTTTCATGGTGCAGGAACCCAAGGGGATCATCGACTGGTTGAGTGCCAGGTCCTTGTTCTCCAGCTGTTTGAGGTAGCGCAGCATCTCGGTTTCGCTGTGATGGGCACTGAATACCGGATGGCTCAGATAAGGAGAGCTGCGCAGCAATTCATTCGGAATGCCGGAGATCAATGCCTCGGCATCCAGCTGAGCGACATCCAGACCGTGATCGGCACCGAGGAAGACATCGAACAAACGCGCCACGGTGGTTTCATCACAGGTTTCGTCGAGGCTCAGGCCCAACTGCCCACGCCCAAGGATGCGCAGATTGATTTGCGCGTCCTTGGCACTTTCGATGATCGCCGTCTGGCTGCCGCCGACTTCCAGTGTCAGGGTGTCGAAGAACTGCTTGTTTAGGCGGGTAATACCGTTGCGCTCCAGACCTGCGGCCAGTATGCAGGTCAGTCGGTGCACCCTTTGGGCAATGCGTTTGAGCCCCTCCGGGCCATGATAAACCGCATAAAAGCTGGCGATATTGGCCAGCAAAACCTGGGCTGTGCAGATGTTCGAATTGGCCTTCTCCCGGCGGATATGCTGCTCGCGAGTTTGCAGCGCCATACGCAGGGCCACATTGCCACGCGCGTCTTTCGAGACGCCGATGATCCGCCCGGGAATCGCCCGTTTGTATTCATCGCGACTGGCAAAAAACGCCGCGTGGGGACCGCCATACCCCATGGGTACGCCGAAACGCTGGGACGAGCCGAACACCACATCGGCGCCCAACTCTCCTGGCGGGGTCAACAGCAATAGGCTCAGCAGATCGGCAGATACGCAGGCCAGTGCCTGTTGCGCGTGCAGATGGTCGATCAGTGGGCGCAAATTGCGGATGTCACCGTGGGTGTCCGGGTACTGCAGCAGCGCGCCGAACACCTGATGCCTGGCGAGGTTGTCCACAGCATCAATGATCAGTTCAAAGCCGAACCCTTCGGCCCGGGTCTGCACCACTGAAATGGTCTGTGGGTGGCAGTTTTCGTCGACGAAGAACAGATTGCTTCTGGATTTGGCCACG
>JAPLSD010000758.1 GCA_026398835.1 Pseudomonas sp. | reverse complement strand
TTGGTCGGGGTGTCGGTCGTAGTGCCCTACGTCGGGGCGGTGGTGGTGACCGTGCCGGTGATGCTGATTGCGCTGTTTCAGTGGGGCTGGAGTGATCAGTTCATCTATCTGATGGCGGTCTACGGGATCATTCAGACGCTGGACGGCAACGTGCTGGTGCCGCTGCTGTTCTCGGAAGCGGTCAACCTGCATCCGGTGGCAATTATCTGTGCGGTGCTGTTGTTTGGCGGGCTATGGGGTTTCTGGGGGATTTTCTTCGCGATTCCACTGGCCACCCTGTTCAAAGCGGTGCTGGATGCCTGGCCGCGCAGGGAGCCGATTGTGGCGCCGTTATTGTAGATTCGGTGGGATGTGAGGCCTCTGTGGGAGCGGGTTTGCCCGCGAAGAGGCCATCACGGCCTCCAACAGCTTCGCGGGCAAGCCCGCTCCCACAGATATCAACTCTCAGGCCTTGTTCAGGGCCTGAGCTGCAGTCAGCACCGCATCCACATGGCCGGGTACTTTCACGCCACGCCATTCCTGGCGCAGAACACTGTCTTTATCAATCAGGAACGTGCTGCGATCTACGCCCATGTATTCCTTGCCGTAGAGTTTTTTCAGCTTGATCACATCGAACAGCTGACAGACGGCTTCGTCCTTGTCGCTGATTAGCTCGAACGGGAACTCTTGTTTGCACTTGAAGTTCTCGTGGGACTTCAGGCTGTCGCGAGATACGCCGAACACTTCGGTGTTGGCGGCCTTGAACTCCGCGTATCGATCACGAAAGCCCTGGCCCTCGGTTGTGCAACCAGGCGTGCTGTCCTTCGGATAGAAGTAGATCACCACCTGCTTGCCTTTGAGCCCCGCGAGGCTAACGGTTTGCCCGCTGGTGGCAGGTACTTCGAAGTCGGCGACAGGTTGGTCGATAGCAACGGCCATGAAAGCTTCCTTACATTGGGTTCTGTGGGCGCCACGGTTCGATCAGCGCGTCGAGATTCAGCGCGTCGGCAAAATCCAGGAACTGGTCACGCAGCCAACTGATCTGCACACCGGCCGGCAACGTGACGGTGAACGTCGCGTTGAGCATGGTGCCGCCGGTTTGTGGGGCCTGATAGGTATCGCAGGTCAGGTTTTCCAGCTCGACGTGATGGTCGATGAAGAACTGGCACAGCTCGTTGACGATATCCGAGCGATAGGCCGAACTGACATACGCCACATAAGGCAGCGCCTCAGGACGATTTTCCAGCGCGGCGCTACGTACTACGTTGACCGTGAAGGCATGCTTCTTGGCCAGAGAGGGCAAGCCGGCTTCCAGGCGCGCCAGAGCGTCCCAGCTGCCGGAAATCTGCAGGACCAGCGCACTGCATTCGCCGTGGCGAGTCAGACGGGAGGTCACCACGGCACAGCGATTTTCATGGCTGGCGCGGCACAGGACGTTAGTCAGCTCCATGGGGTTGGCGCCGAGGGCACTGATGACAAGGAATTGTTCGCGGACTGTGGGGGTGGACATGCAGCATTCCTAAAACGATGAGCGGTCGATACTTTTGCAGGCTCGAGTACTGGGAGCGAGCGTCCGGATACGAATTCAGAAACCCTGAGTCTAGAGGTTGCGACGAGCTCCCGTGAGACGAGAGCGAGGGGTGGCAACGCAGGATCGGGGGCTTCGGATGCCGAAAAGGGAGGCTGGAACCCGGCGTACAAGCTTATCAGTACCGATCAAAGTCTGAAGGGTAGCGAAAACCATCGCTCAGGGGAATGGTGCGAGCGCAGTACTTTGCTTGTACAAGCATCTTGGCGCCAGTACCATTACCGCTCTCTTTTTCCGGCAGGAGCGGTTGCATGATTGCGGGCAGTATGGTGGCACTGGTCACACCCATGGATGCACAGGGTCGTCTCGACTGGGACAGCCTGAGCAAACTGGTGGACTTCCACCTGCAAGAGGGCACCAACGCCATCGTGGCGGTCGGCACTACAGGTGAGTCGGCCACCCTCGATGTGAACGAACACATAGAAGTGATTCGTCGCGTGGTAGCTCAGGTTGCAGGGCGTATTCCGGTGATCGCCGGTACAGGCGCCAATTCGACGCGCGAAGCGATCGAATTGACCACTAACGCGAAGAACGCTGGCGCCGACGCGTGCCTGCTGGTAACGCCTTACTACAACAAGCCGACGCAAGAAGGCCTGTATCAGCACTTCCGCACCATTGCCGAAGCGGTCGATATCCCGCAGATTCTCTACAACGTGCCTGGTCGCACTGCCTGCGACATGCTGGCCGAGACGGTGATCCGTCTGTCTACCGTGCCGAACATCATCGGCATCAAGGAAGCCACTGGCGATCTGCAACGTGCCAAAGACATCCTGGCCGGTGTCAGCAGTGACTTCCTGGTGTATTCCGGTGACGACGCGACCGCGGTCGAGCTGATGCTGTTGGGCGGCAAAGGCAACATCTCGGTAACGGCCAACGTTGCTCCGCGTGCCATGAGCGATCTGTGCGCCGCTGCAATGCGTGGCGATGCCGTGACTGCCCGTGCAATCCACGAAAAGCTGATGCCGCTCAATAAAACCCTGTTCATCGAATCCAACCCTATCCCTGTGAAGTGGGCCCTGCACGAGATGGGCTTGATGCCGGACGGTATCCGTCTGCCGCTCACCTGGCTCAGTGCTGCCTGCCACGAACCGCTGCGACAGGCCATGCGCCAGTCCGGCGTATTGGTTTAATTGAGGAAGTACTACGCATGAAGCGAATGGCCGGACTTTCCGCACTTGCCTTGATCATCTCCAGCACCAGTGGCTGCGGTTGGCTTTGGGGCCCGGAAGGCTACTTCCGTGACCGTGGCAGCGATTACCTGGAAGCGCAACAAACCGCGCCAATGCAATTGCCGCCGAATGTCAGCACCGCCAAGCGTCTCGACCCTCTGCTGCCGATCCCGCGCAACGTGGCTAACGACACCTTCAAGGGCGAATACGAAGTTCCGCGTCCGCAGCCGTTGTCGGCGGTGGCCAATGCCAGCGACTACACCCTGCAGAAAAGCGGCGATTCGCGTTGGGTCATGGCCCAGCGACCACCCGCTGAAGTCTGGCCAGTGGCTTTGCAATTCTTCCAGGACAACGGTTTCCGTATTGATGAACAGCGTCCGAAAACCGGCGAATTCACCACCTCCTGGCAGCATTCCGACGAGTTGTCCGCTTCGATGGCCAAGCGCCTGAGCAGCGCCGGAGCCGCGTCTGACAGCGAAACCCGCGTGCGGGTTCGTATCGAACCGGGCGTGCAGCGCAACACCAGTGAAATCTACGTGATCAGTGCTGAGCGTCCTGCCGGCAGCACCGCCAATGTTGATTTCACCAACCGTTCGGTCAATACCGGTCTGGATGCAGCATTGGTCGACGAGATGCTTGCGAGCATGAGCCGGACCTCCGAGAAGGGCGGTTCGGTTTCCTTGTTGGCCGCGCGTGATTTCGATACGCCTAACCGCGTCAGCCTCTCCGAAGACGGCAGCGGTAACGTGGTGCTCAACCTCGGCGAAGACCTTGATCGCGCCTGGTCGAGTGTTGGCCGTGCGCTGGAGAAGGGCGAATGGCGGGTTGAAGACATCAACCGCAGCCTGGGCTTGTACTACATCAACCTCGCTGAAAAAGCCGAGAAGAAAAACGATGAGCCAGGCTTCTTCGGCAAATTGTTTGGCAGCAAACCGGCCAAAGAAGAAATCGATGCCCGCGCCGAGCGTTATCAGGTTCGCCTGAGCAAGGTGGGGGATACCGTGCAAGTCACCGTCGAGAAAAACATCAATACCGTTGCGCCGGCCGAAGTGGCTCGCAAAATATTGGGTGTGATTCAGGACAACCTGGGCTGATCCAATGCGTTTTGCCGTTCTCGGCAGTGGTAGCCAAGGGAATGGCACGCTGATAGCCCGCGATGACACGTACGTTCTGGTGGATTGTGGTTTCTCCTTGCGTGAAACCGAGCGGCGCCTGCTGCGCCTGGGTGTAAGTCCTACGCAGCTGAGCGCCATACTGGTAACCCACGAACATGCCGACCACGTGCATGGCGTGGGTTTGCTGTCTCGGCGCTACAATCTACCGGTCTACCTCAGTCGCGGTACCTTGCGCGGGATGCGCAAACCCATTGAGCCGGCGGGCTTCGTGGCAGGTGGTGAGCAACTTCAGGTCGGTGCCTTGAGCATCAATGTGATCTCTGTATCCCACGATGCCCAGGAGCCGACGCAGTTCGTCTTCAGCGATGGTCAACGACGTTTCGGTCTGTTGACCGATCTTGGGTCGTATTGCGCCACCGTGCTGGACGGTTATCGCGACCTGGATGCGTTGATGATCGAGGCTAACCATTGCCGTGACATGCTCGCCCGAGGCCACTACCCGTACTTTCTCAAGCAGCGGGTTGGCGGAGACGTGGGACATTTGAACAACCATCAGGCCGCACGCCTGGTGGACGAGTTGGGATGGCAGGATTTGCAGCATTTGGTGCTGGCCCATCTCAGTAGCAAGAACAACCTGCCACAGCTGGCCCGGCAATGTTTTGTCGATACCCTCGGGTGCGATCCGGACTGGCTGCAATTGGCAGATCAAGATTCAGGGCTCGACTGGCGACATATCGCCTAGCCCATCTACTTAGCAAGCGGAGCCCATCATGGAAAAACGTGAAGAACTCTACCGCGGCAAAGCCAAATCGGTTTACAAGACCGATGACGCTGACCGCTTGATCCTGCTGTTTCGCAACGACACTTCGGCGTTCGACGGCAAGCGTATTGAGCAGCTCGACCGCAAAGGTATGGTGAACAACAAGTTCAACGCCTTCATCATGCAGAAACTCGAAGAAGCCGGCGTGCCGACCCAATTCGACAAACTGCTGGGCGACAACGAATGCCTGGTGAAGAAACTCGACATGATCCCGGTCGAGTGCGTCGTGCGTAACTACGCCGCCGGCAGCCTGGTCAAACGTCTGGGCGTCGAAGAAGGCCTCAAGCTTGAGCCTTACACCTTCGAACTGTTCCTCAAGGACGACGCCAAGGGCGACCCGTTCATCAACGAATCCCACGTAGTGGCGTTCGGTTGGGGCAAGGCTGAGCAACTGGTTCGTATGAAAGAACTGTCGCTCAAGGTCAACGAAGTCCTGAGCAAACTGTTCGACGACGCCGGCCTGCTGTTGGTCGACTTCAAACTCGAATTCGGCGTGTTCCACGGTGAAATCGTCCTGGGCGACGAATTCAGCCCGGACGGCTGCCGTCTGTGGGACAAAGCCACTGGCAAGAAAATGGACAAAGACCGCTTCCGTCAGGGCCTCGGTGACGTCATCGAAGCCTATGAAGAAGTTGCCAAGCGTCTGGGCGTACCGCTTTAATCGACGCAAGCATCTGATAGCACGGAAAAATTTTGCCCAGGGGCTTCGCTTCGGGCAAAGGTGCTGTTATGATGCGCGCCGTTGGAGAGATGCCAGAGTGGCCGAATGGGACGGATTCGAAATCCGTTGTACCTTCACCGGTACCTAGGGTTCGAATCCCTATCTCTCCGCCAT
>JAPLSD010000781.1 GCA_026398835.1 Pseudomonas sp. | reverse complement strand
TGGCCGAACGCCTCGACGAAGTGCTCGCCCATGTCTTGTGTTGCGCCCCCGGTGCCAATGCCGCCACCAAAGCCCTGCTGCTGGCCAGCGTAGAACAGCCTCAGGGGCTGTTGCTCGATCAAGCCGCCGACTGGTTCAGCGCTGCCGTGACCGGGCCGGAAGGTATCGAAGGGACCACGGCTTTCTTGCAAAAAAGACCACCGAGTTGGGCACCCTAGTAGGAGCGAGCTTGCTCGCGATGGACTCAAGGGCGACGCGTTTATTCAAAAAACACGCGTTATCGTTAACGTCCATCGCGAGCAATCGAGCGTCGACCGGCTGCTCCTACAGGGACACCGCAAAAAAAAAGGAATCACTCGATGCCCGCCTTCCGCAAAATCCTGATCGCCAACCGCGGTGAAATCGCCTGTCGTATCCAGCGCACCGCTCAGGCGCTGGGTTACCGCACGGTCGCGGTGTTCAGTGATGCCGATGCCGACGCACGCCATGTGCAACTGGCTGACGAAGCCGTGAACATCGGCCCCGCGCCCGTGCAGCAGTCCTACTTGAATGTCGCCGCGATCATCGACGCGGCACAGCGCAGCGGCGCTGATGCGATCCATCCTGGTTACGGCTTTCTCTCGGAAAACGCCGCATTCGCCACAGCCTGCAAGAAAGCCGGAATCACCTTTATCGGTCCCAGCCCCGAGGCCATCGAATTGATGGGCAGCAAACGGCTGTCGAAAATCGCCATGCTCGTCGCGGGCGTGCCGTGCATCGCTGGCTATCAAGGCACCGAACAGGACGATGCAACCCTGAGCCGCGAAGCCGAGCGCATCGGTTATCCGTTGATGATCAAGGCCAGCGCCGGAGGCGGCGGGCGCGGCATGCGCCTGGTGCACGAGGCCTGCGAACTGCGCAAGCAAATCCGCACGGCCCGCTCCGAAGCCCTGCACGCGTTTGGCAGCGACGAACTGATTCTGGAACAAGCGCTGATCAAACCGCGACATGTGGAAATCCAGCTGTTCGGCGACGAACACGGCAACCTGATTTATCTTGGCGAGCGCGATTGCTCGATCCAGCGCCGCCATCAGAAAGTCATCGAGGAAGCGCCCTGCCCGGTGATGACCGCCGAGTTGCGTCGGGCCATGGGCGAAGCAGCACTCAAGGCCGGTCGCGCGGTGCATTACGTCGGCGCCGGCACCGTGGAATTCTTGCTGGATCAGCGCGGGCAGTTTTACTTTCTGGAAATGAACACCCGCTTGCAGGTCGAGCATCCGGTGACTGAGCTGATCACCGGCCTTGATCTGGTGGCCTGGCAACTGCACGTCGCCGCCGGACTGCCTTTGCCGTTGCGCCAGGAGCAGGTCGAACTCAAAGGGCATGCAATCGAGGTGCGCTTGTACGCCGAGGACCCGGCCGAAGATTTTCTGCCTCAGACCGGTGAGGTTATGCGCTGGGAACCAGCAGTGCAAAACGGCGTGCGTATCGACCATGGCCTGCTCGAAGGCCAGACTGTCAGCCCGTTCTATGACCCCTTGCTCGGCAAAATCATCGCCCATGGCGCCACCCGCGAAGAAGCGCGGCGCAAGCTGCTGCGAGCAGTCGAGGACAGCGTGTTGCTGGGCCTGCAGAGTAATCAGCGCTTGCTGGCCCATCTGCTTGAACACCCGCAGTTCATTGCCGGCGAGTTCAGTACGGCGTTCATTGCTCAGCACTTCACCGACGACCCCAGCTTGCGCCCCCACATACCCACCGCCGAAGAACTGGCCATCGCCGCCGCGCTGTTCTATCAGCATTCCGCCAGCAGCCATTCAACCGCGCTGGCGGGTTGGCGCAACAACGCCAGTGTGCCGCTGCACTACCGCATCGGCCTGGAGGATGCGCAGTGGACACTGGAACTGACCGACCTGCCCTGCGGACACTTGCACATTCAGGTCGCCGAAGAAACGCTCGAACTGAAGTTGCTCGATGCAGACGGCCGCTGGGCCAGCCTTGAAATCAATGGTATCCGTCGCCGCTACGCCTACC
>JAPLSD010000708.1 GCA_026398835.1 Pseudomonas sp. | reverse complement strand
GCAGGGCCACAACCGTCGCCTGGAGCGGGACAAAGGTGTGCTGGACTGGTTGCGCGACGAATACCGGGTCGAGCAGGTGCTGGATCTCTCCAGTCTCGAGCAGCAGGAAGTGTTCCTTGAGGGCACCGGCAGCATGGTCCTCGATCGTCAGCAGCGAATGTGTTACGCCGGTTACTCCACGCGCACCCATGCCCAGGCCCTGAATCAGGTGGTCGAGCATCTGGGTTATGAGCTCTGCGCATTCAACGCGGTGGACCGTCAGGGCGTACCTATCTACCACACCAACGTGATGATGAGCGTGGGCACCAGCCTCGCGGTGGTGTGTCTGGAGTCGGTCAGCGACCTGGGCGAACGCAACGCACTGCGGGCGCGTCTGGAAAGCAGCGGCAAGCAGGTCCTGACCCTGAGCTTCGATCAGCTGGAATCCTTCGCCGGCAACATGCTCGAAGTGCACAACAGCGCAGGCGAGCCGGTACTGGTGATGTCGCGCACCGCCTGGCAATCGCTGGATGCCGGACAGCGCAGCCTGGTCGAGCGTCATGCCAAACCGCTGCCGGTGAATATCGACACCATCGAACGCATCGGCGGCGGCAGCGCTCGCTGCATGCTGGCGGAAGTTTTTTTACCTCAACGGCTGCCTAAACGTCTGACTACCCAGGAGCAATCGCGATGATCGTCCGTCCTGCCACCATGGCTGACCTGCCTGCATTACTGGCTCTGGCCCACAGCGCCGGCACCGGTTTGACCACCTTGCCGGCCGACGCCGTGCGTTTACGCCACCGTCTTGAGTGGGCGGAAAAAACCTTCGCTGGCGAGGCGCAACGAGCGGATGCCGACTATCTGTTTGTGCTGGAAGCCGAGAACGGCCAAGCCATCGGCATTTGTGCCCTGGCCGGCGCCGTCGGCATGCGCGAGCCCTGGTACAACTACCGCCTCGGGCTGTTTGTTGCTGCGTCGAAAAGTCTCGGGATCAACCAGCAACTGCCAACGCTGTTCTTGGGCAATGACATGACCGGCCATTCGGAACTGTGCTCATTGTTCCTGCACGCCGATCACCGTAGCGGGTTGAATGGGCGGTTATTGTCCAAGGCGCGTTTTCTGTTTCTGGCCGAGTTTCGCGAGCAGTTCGGCGACAAGGTGATCGCCGAGATGCGCGGCTACTCGGATGAAGAGGGCGTTTCGCCGTTCTGGGAAGGTTTGGGGCGGCATTTCTTCAAGATGGATTTTGCCGATGCCGACTACCTGACCGGTCTGGGCAACAAGACCTTTATCGCTGAGTTGATGCCCAAATTCCCGCTGCCGACCTGCCTGCTTCCGGAAACGGCGCGCTCGGCGATCGGTCGGGTTCACCCCAATACCGAACCGGCACTGGGCATGCTCAAGGCCGAAGGTTTCGATCACAAGGATTACATCGACATCTTTGACGGCGGGCCGCTGATCGAGTGCGCCACCGGTGAGATTCGCGCGGTGCGTGACAGCCAGGTACTGCAGCTGAGCATCGGTACTGTCGGCGAGCAGGCGGTGCCGTATCTGATTCACAACCGCCAGTTCGCTAACTGCCGGATCACCGCTGCGCCGGCGCGGGTTGCGGCAGGGACTTTGATTGTCGATGCCCACACTGCTAAAAGCCTCGGCTTGAGTGCCGGTGCTTCGGTACGGGCGGTGAGCCTGGCAGTACCGGCGCGTCAGCTGGCAGCGGCCTAAGGGAAAGCCACAACGGGGTCCAATGCCGGACCCCGCTGGATCTGAAATCAGTCTCTGCTGGACAGCACTTCACCGATGCTGCGGCGTCTGGCGTGCCGTTCACTGGCGTGGATCAGTTGCTCCAGATCCTCTGGGGTCACGTCGAAGAACTCTTGCATATCTTCCAGCGCACGCCGCAGGTCTTCGGCGGTAATGCCCGCAGGATCGATGGGTGGGTGATCGGCCGGAATCACCACCACCGTCTCGTTATGACTCTTGGGGTAGCGAATCCGCGTCAGGTTGTTGTAGGCCAGGGCACTGAGCAGCATGCAAAGAGCGCTAAGCATGACGGGGCCCAGCTCCAGCCAGTCCATGGCGATGGTCGCAGGATCGGCCATCACCAGCAGCAAGGCCAGGGCCCCGGCCGGTGGATGCAGGCAACGTAACCAGCACATCAGAATCAGTGCCATGCCGGCGGCCAGGCAGGCACTGCCCAGGGTTCGGCCGAGCACATGGGCCACCAGCAGCGAAATCACGGCGGCGGTAAAGTAGCCGCCGAGAATCGACCATGGCTGAGCCAGTGCGCCGGACGACACGGCAAACAGCAACACCGCTGAAGCCCCCAGCGGGCCGATCAGGTGCAGCGCCACCTCCATTCCGAACACATGCCCGCAGAACCAGACACTGAACAAGGTGCCGAGGGACATGCCGATGGCGGCGCGACTCCATTCGGTGGGGCGGGTATTGATGGCAGCAGGTAACCAGCGAGCAAGCATGACGAAGACGATCCAATTGCAGATGGCGGGCAAAAAGAAGGGCTCCCTAGAGAGCCCTTTGAACGTTCCAGCATTTGGGGGAGGAACCGGCACAGTGTGCCGATCAACGGCATCGCTTACAAATTCATAATGATGCTGCTTAAGTGCATTATTTTTGAGCTATCGAGACTTTTCGTCCGCTCAAGAAACACAGCAAGCCGCCCAAGGCCGTCAGGGTGCTCAAGGCATAGAACATCGTGCTCGGCGCGGAGTGCGTCAGCAAATAGCCGCAGATCACCGGGCTCAAGGCG
>JAPLSD010000574.1 GCA_026398835.1 Pseudomonas sp. | reverse complement strand
GGCAACATCAACACCACGGTAGTGGGCGACTATCACCAGCCGAAAGTCCGTCTACCCGGCGCCGGTGGCGCGCCAGAGATCGCCGGTTCGGCGAAAAGCGTGTTGATCATCCTCAAACAGTCGGTGCGTTCGTTTGTCGACAAACTCGATTTCATTACTTCGGTCGGCCATGGCGAAGGCGGCGATTCGCGCAAACGCCTCGGCCTGCCGGGCGCCGGGCCGGTCGGGATCATTACCGATCTTTGCATCATGGAACCGGAAGCCGTCAGCCACGAATTTGTGGTCACCGCGCTGCACCCCGGCGTGACCCGCGAGCAGGTGATTGCGGCGACCGGTTGGACCGTTCGTTTCGCCGATCAGGTTGAGCACACCGCCGAACCGACCGAAGTAGAACTGACCGCGTTGCGTGATCTCGAAACACGTACCGCAGCAGCCCATGGCCAAGCACCGGGAGAAGCCTGATGCGCGAAGTCTTTATCTGTGACGCGATCCGCACCCCCATCGGCCGTTTCGGCGGTGGTCTGGCGGGCGTTCGTGCAGACGATCTGGCCGCCGTGCCGATCAAGGCGCTGATGGAGCGCAACCCTTCGGTGGACTGGAACGCGGTGGACGAAGTGTTCCTCGGCTGCGCCAACCAGGCCGGCGAGGATAACCGCAACGTTGCACGCATGGCCTTGTTGCTGGCCGGTTTGCCGGAGAGCATTCCAGGCGTGACGCTCAACCGTCTCTGCGCTTCGGGCATGGACGCCATCGGTACTGCATTTCGGGCGATTGCCTGCGGCGAGATGGAGTTGGCGATTGCTGGCGGCGTCGAATCGATGTCCCGCGCGCCCTTCGTCATGGGCAAGGCTGACGCGGCGTTTTCGCGCAACATGAAACTGGAAGACACCACCATTGGCTGGCGTTTTATCAACCCGTTGATGAAGGCCCAATACGGCGTCGATGCGATGCCGCAGACCGGCGACAACGTCGCCGATGATTACCAGGTTTCCCGCGCCGATCAGGACGCTTTCGCCTTGCGCAGTCAGCAACGTACTGCGTCTGCACAAGCCGCCGGATTCTTCGCTGAAGAAATCGTCCCGGTGCGTATTGCCCACAAAAAAGGCGAGAGCGTGGTCGAGCAGGACGAACACCCGCGTGCCGACACCTCGCTGGAAACCCTGAGCAAACTCAAACCGGTGAATGGCCCGGACAAGACCGTCACCGCCGGCAACGCCTCGGGTGTGAATGACGGGGCTGCGGCGCTGATTCTGGCCTCGGCCGAAGCCGTGAAGAAACATGGCCTGACCGCTCGCGCTCGGGTATTGGGCATGGCCAGTGCCGGTGTCGCGCCACGGGTCATGGGCATCGGCCCGGTGCCGGCGGTGCGTAAATTGACCGAGCGTTTGGGTCTGGCTGTCAGTGATTTCGACGTGATCGAACTCAACGAAGCCTTCGCCAGCCAGGGCTTGGCGGTGCTGCGTGAACTGGGTCTGGCCGATGACGCTGCACAGGTCAACCCGAACGGCGGCGCCATCGCCTTGGGCCACCCGTTGGGCATGAGCGGTGCGCGACTGGTGCTGACCGCTCTGCATCATCTGGAAAAGACCGGTGGCAAGAAAGGCCTGGCGACCATGTGTGTCGGAGTAGGTCAGGGCCTGGCTTTGGCGATCGAGCGCGTTTGATGCGTCGCTGCTGACTTACAAGAAAAGAGGAGTGTTTCATGACTGACAAGCCTGGTTACCGTCGCCCGCAAGCGGGCACTCAGCCGGAATATTTGCACCCTGCCTACAAATCCACCGGCCTCCGCTCGCCGTCTAAACCGTTGGTGTTTTTGCCTCATTCGTTGTCGGAAATCACCGGCCCAACCGTCGGCGCCGAATACTTGCAAGACAAGGACAACGACCTGACTGCCCAACATCTGGACGAGCCACTCGGAGAGCGGATCATCATTCACGGCCGCGTGCTGGATGAAGATGGCCTGCCGGTGCCTGGGATTCTGGTGGAGATCTGGCAAGCCAACGCCGCCGGTCGCTACAACCACAAACGCGACCTGCACGACGCGCCGCTGGACCCGAACTTCACCGGTACCGGCCGCACCGTCACCGACGCCGATGGTTGGTACCAATTCCAGACCAT